>JAKLIR010000534.1 GCA_022709505.1 bacterium
TCAGATGATTCTTGTCCATAACGAGTTCGTAAGCGTTCAATCCGGACGCTTGGCTTGGATACATGTGTAGGATTCTCATCTTCAAAGCAAAAAGGTTTTTATCCATCGGGGTGTACATAACGGGGGAAAGACCGTCGGGAAGAAATTTCCATACGTATGTCCGCCCTTTGTAAACATTCGTGTCCGGGAATTCGTAGTGTATGATTTTCAACTTATCCGCGATTACCGAACTTACAAACGCGACCGTATCGTGGTCGATATTTCCGCCTTCGTAAGCGTGCGACATGATTTCGTGCGGCTTTATTTTTTCCGCGACTTCTCCTATCTTATCCACTATTTCGGGGATCTGCTTGTACGATTCCTGATCCGGGAAGCCGAGAAAATACAGATGATCGAGACTCACACCGAGTAGCCTCATAGCCTCCGTGGCTTCCTTCTTTCTTGCTTCCGGATCTCCCGCCTTGTCACCTTTCGTCATCCAAACGCAATATACGCTTTTCCCTTCTTTTACGTCCGTGAATATTTTCGCGGCAACGTCGATTTCGTCGTCTTCGTGCGCGAAAACGTACATGGCCTTCAAAGTCTCTCCGTCCTTCGCGGACGCCGTTCCGGCAATGAAAAAGACAAGCATCGCAATCGCCGCCGCCGCCGTGCGCCGTATGAATCGGTTGGTTTTCATCATATCTCTCCGAAATTATTGAACATCGCGAGACACGTCATTAAACTATAGGCTCTTTTGTTTCAGCGTCTTGCGCGCTGTGAAAATTAAAACATAAAGCCTGTCTCCGGACAAGCTATCGACGGGAACGATATGATGCAAAAAATTAGATTACTGATATTATCCGATCTGCATTACAACTATTACGGAAGGAGCTGGGAACGCGAGGGCGGTCAGAATGGTAGAATCTTCACCGGGTCCCACATGCTGAGAGCCTTCGATGCCGTGCTGAACGAGAAAAGCAATGAAGTGGATCATGTCATCATAGCCGGGGACCTGACTAACCACGGGAATGATTATGAATATGCGCCGGTATCGAACGCCGTGTCCTCTTTCACTCCGGACAAACTTTCCATAGTGCCGGGAAACCACGACATGAGCACAAACCTTATAAAGAATTTGTCGCGGCGCGAATTCCGGAAAAGATTCACGCGTTTTTTCGGGCGATTCGCGCAAGCCGGCCGCGAGAGAAAGGATGTCGATCCATTTCCTTACGTAAAGAAGCCGCGGGAAGGAATTACCATAATCGGGCTCGACACCACCGCTCCGATTTTGGAAAGATACAGGAACACTCCGATCGGATTTTCACCATCCGTCGGCGCAATCGGAGACGAACAGCTCAGGAAACTCGGGAACACGCTCAAATCACTGCCTGAAAAAGACCATTGGATCATAATCGTAATGCATCACGATCCGTTTGTTAGACAAAACCCTTGGACGAGGCTCGGAGACCTCGCAAAATTCAAGAGGCTCGTTTTATCCGCGAGTGAAAAAAAGAAGATAGTCGTGGTGTGCGGCCACAATCACAACGGTCGAATCGATCATTATGGGAAAAACGTTCTTCACATACAGGCGCCTGCTTTTTGCGGGCGCAGAACAACTTCCAAAGGCCTGTATTACGACATCACCTTGAACGACGACCTGAGTTATGAACTGAACCTATGACGTTCTTGCACCGTCTTCTTCACTGCTGCAATAATTCCACCGTGCATGACGTGTACTTGGGATTCAGCGCCATTTCGTGGCAGTTAGGATTTACCGGATTCGTCACCGAGCAACCGCTTTCCGCATCGTTTCTTGCTTCGTCCTTGGTGGCTCCATAACCGTAAAACGTATTTCTTCTCGCATTGCTGTGTTTATCGAGTACGCAAGTCCATTTAACTGCGGGTTTTTCCGAGCCGGCCGAATAGACAGGTACGCATGAAGTATGCGCCGAGTCGGCGGCGTAAGTATCGCACGCGGCCCTTCCGGCGTTCTTTTCGCATAGTTTCGATGCAGCGGCGATCGCCGAATCCATAGTCTTTCCTCTACCGTTGAATCCATCCCGTTTAGACCCGTCGAGCTTCTTCAAATCGCAACTCCATTCCTTTTCCACCGCGCCCGCCGGGACAGCGTCGTAAGAAACCTGTTTCGTCGCAGCGGATTCCTTCAAGTCAACGTCACACGTCGTGTAATCCGTGTTCAAAGACATTTCGTTGCAATTCGGATTCACGGCATTGGTCACCGCGCATTTCGAGGCGGCGTCACT
>JAKLIR010000535.1 GCA_022709505.1 bacterium
TAACCGTCGAAGGCTCGAACGGAAGAAGACCGCCGTCTATGACATAGTCGAGCGCATGGCCGATTTCGCGGGTGATTTCGTCCGGATTCTCTATGTACTCTCTCTGTCTGGACATGGCGCTCGTGCTGATTATGGGGTTCCCGAGTTCCGAGAGCAACGCTTGGCAGATCGGATTGTCAGGCACACGTATGCCGACGGTTCTTCTCGGCGTCATGACGAGACGCGGGACCTCATGCGTGGCGTTCAGTATGAACGTGTAAGGACCGGGGGACAGCATTTTCATAACTCTGAACGCCTCGCCGGTGAACGAAGCGTAGTTGCTTATGTCGGAGAGATCCGAACACAGGAATGTGAGAGGTTTTTTCTTTTTGTGCGGTTTGAGAAGATATATTTTTTCAATGCCTTTTTTGCAGTAGAGATCGGCGCCGAGACCGTATGTCGTGTCCGTGGGATATGCTATGAGGCCTCCTTCGCGGATAGCGGCCACGGCCTTTGCGATCAGGTGCTTCTGAGGATGCTCAGGATGTATTTCGAGCAGCTTTGCCATTTTTCGATCCGGATCCCGATGGGAGATGACAGCTCATTACATCGAAAGAGTCGTGTTTCATCTCCCGTGATATTTATAGCAGCGGTTTTGCCGCGGCACAATGAAAACAAAATAAGCGCGGAGACACGACCCATCCTTTTGTTATTCGCTCTTAAAACAACCTCCGCCGTCGAAAACTACGGCTTGCTCGGCGGCGCGCTCACTCTTCCCTGTTCGCTATGTCCGACGGAGCGAGATGCTTCCTGCGAGAGTAATATTTCGAGCGCCATCCTTCCGTTATGTAGTACGCCACGGGAATGATCACGAGCGTAAGCGTGGTGGCGATCAGTAATCCGCCTATGATAGCCCAGCACAGCGGTTTCCAGAATTGGGTTTTCGACGCGGAAGCCATAGCAAGCGGCATTATGCCGAGTATGACGGTCGCCTTTGTGAGAATGATCGGGCGAACGCGCGTCATGCACGCCTGCACGCACGCATCCTTGAGCTTATAGCCTCTTTCCTGTAGCAAATTCGCGTAATCTATATATATTATCCCGTTATTCACAACGATTCCTATGAGGCATAAGAGACCGATCCCCGCGAGAATGCTGAACGAATATCCGGTTATGAGGAGCGTAATGATGACGCCGACGAGTGCGTACGGAACGCACACCAAGATTATTATGGGCTGCAGCGTCGATCTGAATTCAATCAGCAGAATGAGGTATATCAGGACGAGCGAAACGAGAATCGCGGTGGTGAGGTCCTTCATGGCTTGATCGAGGAGCATCGTTTCACCCGCAAATGATATTTTAACTTTGTTCATTTCCGGATTTTCCTTCACAAGCTTCTTCTTCATATCCGGAAGTCGCTCGGACAGTTTGTCTATTATCCGTTTCGCCTCGAAACCTTTCGCGACGTTCGCTTCTATGGTAATAGTCCTGACGTTGTTTTCGTGTTCGACCGCCGACAGCCCCTGCGTGAAACTGTAAGACATGAGTTCGCCGAGCCCTACCGTGCGGCCGCCGGGAAGCGTGAACGTCGCCGATTGCAGCGCCATGACATTCCCTGTCTGCTCAATCTTAAGAAAGATGTCCTTCAGTTCATTGTTTATTTCCATGCTTCCGATCTTATAGCCGGTGAGAGTCAGGAAGATGAAGCCGCCGATGTCGCGGGTCGTCATCCCGAGAGTGCCGAGAGTCTCCTGATTCGTGGTAAGCACTATCTGAGGCACGAGACCCGGATAGTTGTCCTTGAGGTCAATCACCCCCGGCTGCTTGCTCAGGAACGCTTCTATCCTGCCGGCGGCGGTTTTCAGATCGTCGTAGTTCTGTCCGGAAACCACGATCTTTATAGGGGAACCGACCGGCGGGCCGAGCAACTTCTCTATGAAGACCATGTCGGAGCCCTCGGGCATCTCCTTCTTCAGTTTTCCCCTGAAATATTGAAGGACTCTCTTATGATCCATATCGATCTGATCGCGCGATTTGAGATCGACGATGAATCTGGCGATGTTCGAGCCGAAATAAATGTGGTCGTCTATCTCCACGCGAGTGCCGGAGGATCCGATGTTGGAGATGTAGTGATCCACATATTTTGATTTCTTCAGCACCGATTCCACACTGTTCACGACATCGGTCGTCTGTTCGATCGTGCTTCCGGGAGGCGTCTTTATGTCGATGTAGAATTTCGCGGTGTCGAGCTGGGGGAAAAGCTGAA
>JAKLIR010000536.1 GCA_022709505.1 bacterium
GAAAAAAGTAAGCGGATTCATAATGCCTTTGGTCGGTGATTCGAATAACTGATTATTTCTCTATTTTACCGAAATCTGAGCCGTGATAACTGAAAAACCAGTCCCGGAACCTTTTGAGTCCTTCTTCGATTTTCACTTTCGGATCGAACCCGAGAAGTCGTCTCGATTTCTCGATATCGGCATACGTTGAAACCACGTCGCCGGGCTGAAGCGGCAGATACTTCTTTTCAGCTTTCATCCCGAACAAGGCCTCTATCGTCTCTATGAAATACGATAGCTGTACCTTGTCTGAGTTTCCGAGATTGAATATTTCATATTCGAACGGCTTTTCGATGGAAGCGATAATACCGGAGACGATGTCGTCTATGTAAGTGAAATCCCGTTCCATGTTTCCATTGTTGTAAACTTCTATCGGCTTATTTTTCATCATGAGCAATGCGAACTTATAGCACGCCATGTCAGGTCTTCCCCAAGGGCCGTAAACCGTGAAAAATCTCAAACCCGTCGTTTTCAGGCCGTAAAGATGATGGTAAACATGGGCGAAAAGCTCATCTGTCTTTTTCGTGGCCGCGTACAGGGATATCGGTTTGTCAACATTGTCTTCGACCGAGAAAGGCGTCTTAACATTTCCGCCGTAAACGCTTGAACTCGAAGCATAGACGAAATTTTCTATTCCGCCGCCCTTGGCAATTTCCAGAAGATTCAAGAAACCTTCGATATTCGACTTCAAATACGCGTAAGGATTCGTCAGTGAGTATCTCACCCCTGCCTGTGCCGCGAGATTGCAGATTTTCACAATATTCTCGTCCTTGAATATCGAGTCCAACTTCCCTCTGTCGGCTATATCCTCATGGTAAAACTTGAAATTGCCGCATTCGAGCATCGAAAGTCTCTTCTTCTTCAGCTCAACGTCGTAATAATCGTTTAGGTTGTCTATTCCGACGACGTGATAGCCCCGCTCCAGCAGGGATTTTGAAACGTACATCCCTATAAAGCCCGCACATCCTGTTACGAGTATGCTTTCTTTTCGCATATCCTGATTTTATGTAACGAGAACCAATTGTCAAACAACTACTTATCATCTCAATATTAAAATTCCTGATAACTTATTCCTATTATGCTAAAATTCTTCAATTCTTATCGGGAGGGATTCTCATGATTAGGAAAACATCAGCTTTCATCGCTATAGCCGTTCTCCTCAATTTATTAATTCTCTGTTCATTTAATAGCTGCGCACAAGCAAAAACATCGAAAAACGACGGAACATTGTATTTTTCATTCGTTAGCTCGGCATATTACATGGAAAAGAAATGGGGCCACGGGATGCCGTGGGATGGAATAAAGAAGATAGCGGAAGTGGCGCATTCCAACGGAGTCCCCGTCACGTGGCTCGTCAACCCCAAATCGGCCGCCGAAGGCAAAGACTTGTTTTTGGAATACAACAAAAAATACGGGGATCAGATCGCATACATATTCACCGGCAACGAGAGCGAGGAAAAGGCGTGGGGCAGCGAACGGTTTTATTTTGATAAGATGAGCGACAAGAAATTCGGCGAAAGAGTCCGCAAAGAAGTCGAATCGGTGAAAAGCAGCATGCCGTGGGCGAACGTCACGCTCGGAGGCGGCGGCTATAGAAGCAACAGGCTCGTGAAAGTGCTCGAGAGCATGAATTTTACGGGACTCTGGGGACATTGCTGGGAGCAGACGCTGACCGATAATATAAGCGACCGGGGCGCGCCTTGGGGTTTTTATTACGTGTCTCCAGACGTTTATAAAGCGCCTTCGAAAGGCGAGCGCGGCCTTGTCGCGGTGGAATGGACCGCACGCGATCTCAATCTCGCCTTCAGAACAGGCAAGCCCGAAACTTACTCCACGGATCCGAACGATGTCGGAAGAGCCGGTATCTGCACCGGAAGACAAATCGACTACTGGAAAAGACTCGTCGATCAGTATGCGAGAAACACCGCTTACAACAAGATGGTTCCGCTCGTGGTTCATCAGGAAGCGCACGAGATGGAAAACACAACAAGAGTAAAGGCATATAATCAGGATGACATCGAAAGCACAGCTCTTATGCTCGATGAACTCTTCAAATATGTAAAGAAAATAAAGGCGAAAATTGTTACTGTTAACGACGCCATTCTCGCATATAGGAATCTTTACAAAACGACTCCGCCGACTTTCGCGGTTTTCGACGACGTTTTGCTCAAGCAGTATCCCGAAATACTCGTCTATTTCGACGCGA
>JAKLIR010000537.1 GCA_022709505.1 bacterium
TCTTTGAGCGGGTCCATGACGTCGCTCATTATCTTGAGCCCGAAAAACAACATGCCTATGCCGAGAACGACCGTCCCGAAATACATCAAATGGTCCCGTTTCCCGGCGGCCATTCTGAAGATCACTCCCACGGCTATGAATATTATCGCGTAGTCGGTGAACTTGAACGCGACGATCTGCGCCGTGACGGTGCTGCCGACGTCGGCGCCGAGAATCACTCCGAGCGCCTGTCGAAGCGTCATCAGCCCCGCGTTCGTGAACCCGACAAGCATGACCGTCGTCGCGCTCGAACTGTTCATGATGGCGGTGACAACCATGCCGACCGCGAGTCCGTACACCCTGTGCTTCGTGAGCGTGCCGAGGATGCTGCGCATCTGATCCCCCGCCCACTCCTGCAGTCCCTGCCCCATCATGTTCATTCCGTACAGGAACAGGCCGAGCCCGCCGGTCATCGCTCCGAGCAGAATGAAAACCCAGTTCTTCGTCTTTCCCGTTTCCTTGAATATCACGAACGGGCCGTCCGCGGTGAATGCGTTGGCCTTTATGAGATAAACCCCCGGGTCGCCGCCCGCGGTGAACTTCACGGAAGTCTTTCCTTGCTTATCCGTGACTGATGATTCCCCGGAAAGCGCCGCTCTCTTCCCTCCGGCGGGACTTGAGATGATCTTGAAATAAACCGGCGCGCTCGCCGCGGGTTTCCCTTCAGCCCCGAACACGCGCACCGACAACGCATCGCCGGCCCGCTCACCCTCTATCACAAACTGAAAATCGCCGCCGGTCTTTTCGATCGACATCCCGTGCGACGGCGTCGAGGCCGTCCGGGAACATAAAAGCACGAAGGCGAAAAGCGCCGCCGTGAAAAGCGTTGCGGCTTTCGTGTTCGTTCCCCGCGTCGTCTTCAATTCAGTTCCGTCTCCCGGGCCGAGCTTCAGTCGTCGAACTTAAGCTCGTTTTTTCTCGATATGTGGTTCTCGTCGATCTCCTCGATCTCATCCGCATCGGTTGTAAACGCGGTGTCCCCAGCGCTACGCGCGTGTTCCAGCATGATCCCCGCGATGTTCGTTATGAGACTGTTCAGCCCCCTGAGGTTGCCGAGGATGTCGAGGTGGATCTGGCTCGTCTGCACTGTTTCCTTCACGCCTTGTCCGAGGCGCTCGATGTGGATCACCTGAAGTTGCTTGTACAGGCGGAGCATTCTCTTTTTGTCAACCATTATTTCCTCGGCTTCCTTGAGGTCGTTCGTTCTGAACGCCTCCATGGAGCGGCCGAAATTCTCGCTCACCATCCGGTGGAAGTTGTTCAACTCCTTCCAGCCCTCTTCGCTGAAATAGAGGTTCGCTTCTATCGCCTGATTTATCTGCGGCATAATGTTCTTGGTTATCACGTCGCCTATCTTTTCGAGTTCGTCCACTATGAAAAACATTTCGATCCTGCGCTTGGAAAGAATCTCGGAGGATTTCCGCTGCGCGAGTTCGGTGAAATATTCTTTTATGCCGTTTTCGAGCACGTCGATTTTTTCGTCCGAGGCGATCGCCCTGTCTATGAATTCTCCGTTCCTCTCTCTGAAAGCGTTCATGATGTCGTCGATCATGCGCTGGACGTATTTGCCCATTCGGAGCACTTCGCGCTTGGACTGGCGCAAGGCGAGTTCGGGGATGTCGAGAAGGAAGGGGTCGAGGAATTTCGGTCCGAACTTCGTGGTCGGGGGCAGCTTGTCCTCCGGGATTATCACATTAAGAAGCTTTTCTATCGGCCGCATGAAGGGGAGGAAGATAAGCGCCGTGAACACGTTGAAAAACGTATGTGCGTTCGCCACCTGATGCGGGAGATACCGCATGTAATGAACCGTCCCCGAGGTTGCGGACGTCGTCCAAATCGAGAAAGCCTCGATGAATCTTCCGAACAATCCCATGAGAGGTATGAAAAGCAGGACGCTTATGATCTTGAAAGAACAGTGGGCGATCGCCACGCGCTTGGCGTCCTTGTTCACATTGCCGAGAGATGCGATCGCGGCGGTTATGCAAGTCCCGAGGTTGGCGCCGTATATCAATGGTATCGCCGCTTTGAGCGAGACTATACCCTCGGCGGAGAGCACCACGATCAGCCCCGTCGTGGCCGCGCTGCTGCGAACGATGGAGGTCAGAACCACCGCGGCGAGGATCGCTATTACCGGGTTCTCCGCATATTTCGCGACATCGAGAAGCGGCGGGTAAGTTCTCAGCGGATATAAAACATCGCTCGTGA
>JAKLIR010000538.1 GCA_022709505.1 bacterium
CTAAAAGCGTGCAGTACGCAAGGTCCAGCCCGGAGTTGCTCAGGTCCCGGCAAAGCGCCGGATTCGAGAGTTTTATCGCGTTCGTATGCAGCTCGACCTGTCTAACGCCGCCGTCTTTGGCCATAGCCACGTATCGTGAAAGTTTCGGGTCGAGAGTGGGCTCTCCGCCGCTGATGCCCAATTTCGGGATTCGATTTTTTATTATGCGGGCGATTTCTTTATCCATGTCCGCAACGCCCGGTTTGATTTCAGAGGGGCTCACCCAGCAGAACCGGCATATCTGGTTGCAGGCGAAGGTAGGGCGCAGAACTGCTTCGAGATTTTCCGGGCGCTGTAGGCGGCCGACGTAATACTGGGGATAAAAGCTGGAAGATGTCTGTTCCATCAACTCGTCGTCACGGTACGCGAGCTGGTCGATTTGCGAGTAGTCGAAAATGTATTCGTGCTCAACCGCGTGCGAGGCGGCTTTTTCAATCTGACCTCGAACAGCATTGATGTCAATGGATTCCGACTCCGAAAAACCCCCGTCCGGCGCAAAAAGAGAGATGTTCCCGATGTTTAATTTTCTGCAAAAGAGGACGATCTCGAATATTTCCAGTTGGTTTTTCTCGCATACTGGAATTCTCGCGATGATGCGTACGGATTTCATCTCAGAAAGGTTCTTTATTCCGGTCGCCATCTGTTCGAGGCCGGCTGTCGCCCCGGTTATTCTTTCATAACCTTTCGGGGTGTGATGAGGGACGATAACCCGCGCCTCGCTGAGTCCGGCGTTTTTAGCCTCGACGGCGAACTTCTTGTAGCAGAACATCCTCGCGTTCGTATCGATTGCTATGTCGGAATATCCCGCCGCGCGGGCGGCGGCGACGACATTCAGGAAGCCGGAGAATATGGTGGGCTCGAGGCCGGTGAATATCACCGAGTCGAGATGTTGTTCTCTTCCGCGGTGGATTTCCCGCATAATGTGTTCGGCGTCCACGAGGTGTTTTTTGGAACGCTCTCCGCAAAAATAACACGCATTGTTGCAAGTGTCGCCCATGCTGATTTTGTGAATCTCGCGGTTCATGCGCCATCGCCTTTCAGCGGAACTAACTCTGATACGCCGTGTGCTTGCACGTAGAACGGCTTAACTCCCGGACACACGGCGTACGCCGCACACACGGCGCAGCGATCCGGTTTGATAAAGCCTTTAACCTCTTTCGGATTTTCGAGAGGCACATACAAATTTCGTATGAGAAAACGGACTTCTCTAAGCGTGCAATCAGGAGGCCGGTGTTGTTCCTCCATAGCGCTTAAAGGGATGCCGATTTCCGCCGCCAACCGGGCCGACTGCTTCAACACCGGCTCCATATCGCGGTACTTGGGGATGAGCGAGGTGTAAAGAGTCGGTTCGAGATACGGGGTGGCCATGCTCAGCAGCACGGGTATCCGGCCGAATTCGCGACGGACGAACTTCAGATAGCCCGGTAGTGATTCCATGTTGAGGGAAGTCATGACGAAAATCAGGGACGTATGCGCTCTTGTGGCGAGAAAACCGTGAATTCCGGAAACGGTTCGTTCGAAAGAGCCGGGCGTCGCTGTGATGGTCTCCGACAAGGCGGAGGTATGCGCGTGAAGGGATATAAACACTCTGTTTGCTCCCGCATCGCTCAAAGTTTTCGCATAGCCGTGGTCCGCCGCTCGCATTCCGTTGGTCATTAGAACTATGTCTCTGACCCCGGCCTGCTTCGACAAGTGAAGAAACTCCGGCAGTTCGGGCAGAAGAGTGGGCTCTCCCCCCTCGAAACAGATTCGTTGAATTCCCTTCTTTAATGTTCTCAGCAGAGTTTTTCTCACAACATCCGGCTGCGGCTCATCGAGTTTTCTTTGGTCCGCCGCGCAGAATACGCAGTTTTGATTGCACTTGTATGTGAGACGGAAGTCCGCTGAAAAAATTTCCCTCCGGCGGCTCCGCCCGGGCCGATAATATGTCAAAAGACAAAAATCATCGCGGTTTTCTTTGATCACACGCCCATCCTCGAAAACGTTGGCTGTGTGGATCGTTGCTCCCTTCAGAGATATTTGGAGCCCGCGCGCCACTCCGAAATCCAGAGCTGTTCGAACGAGACCGAATAAATACTTTCGTTGCTCCGGCGTCCAGAATTTGTATGTTTCGGACATATCGAGTATCGCGCGGCGCACTCCGAGATCGGACGCCAGAGAGAGGATTGAATTCAGCATAGGCGCGTTTTCAGTGCAG
>JAKLIR010000539.1 GCA_022709505.1 bacterium
GAACACGGCATCGATTCCACCCTTCGAGATCATTGTCCGATAACTGGAATACGCTTTGCCGCCGTACTGTTTCGCTGCCGCGCGTGCTCGTTCGACATCAGGATCGCTGAACGCCACCATCTCTGCATACGGGTTGCTCGCCATCGTCCGCATGTGGTGGTTCGCAATCCCGCCGCAGCCGATAAAACCGATTCGTACTGCCATGACAACTCCTTCCCTTGACAGTCCACCGCAGGGTTACATCTGAGCCTTGAGGAATTTTGCTGTCTTCGTGATGGCTTTCATTTTGTCAGCGTCAGGGCAACCGCATTCAAGCGCCATAAAGCTGGCGTAACCGATGCTCTTCAGCGCCGCGAACCCCTTTTTGAAATCACTGTGCCCGTATCCTGGCAGGATCCGCGGGTGGTCCGAAAGATGAACGTGGCAGAGCCATTTGCCGGCCGCTTTGATGGAAGCTGCGACATCCGGCTCTTCCAAGCCCATGTGGAAAAAGTCCGCCATCATCTTCAACCCGTTGGGCTTGTTCACGCGTTCACAGATGTCAACCCCGTCGGCCAGTTTCTTGATGAGATGCGTTTCATAGCCGTTCAACGGCTCCAGAATAACGAGCGTCTTTGCCGCCGCAGCGTGATCCGCCCAACTGGAAAGCAGCTCGACAAGGAGGTCTTTTTCGAGTTCCACGGCGGTTTTCCATGGGCTGAGGTCACCGATGCGTGGGCCGCCGAAAATCGGAACAAAAATCAGCCCAACAGCACCGATTTCGCCGGTAGCGTCGAGAAGTCTTTTGATGTCATCACTTGCCTTCTGCCTGCCCGCGGGATCGGAATCAAGAGGACATCCTCCGTAACCGGCACATACGCTCGATATCTTCACGGGAGATGACTTGCAGGCGGCCCGGATTTCCTTGACGCGATCGGGAAGACCGCCGCCCCAGACCTCCATCGCCTCGTACCCGGCCTTCTGAAGATTCGCAAGCTTCTCCGCGACACTTTTTCCGGGAACGAGTCCCTCCTGACATGCAAGTTTCATGGCGTGCTCTCCTTCAAGCAAGATACGACTCAGAACGGGTTACGGTGCGTCCCAGTTTGCTCGACAAACGCGCCATCAACGTGGCGCGGGTGGCTTCGAATACGTCCGAATTGGTAATCTCTGCGGGGCTGCCGCCAGTAATGCTCCTCAGAAAATCATGCACAAGGGGTTGTTCAGGTTCAATTCCGTCGAAACGCGTGGCGGGCTGCGTGTCCGAGATGAAAAGTACCTGTGGTTCCTTTCCGGCCTCTCCACCCCAGAGGTCGCCGGAAGTCCTCACTTCTATCATTCCGGTAGTGCCGGTGACCAGAAATCGGGTATCCCCGTGAACCGGCGAGGTCGCTGGGGTGAACCAGTCGGTCCTCACGAATCCGGTCGCGCCGGTGGAAAGGCGTCCAAGCATGACGCCAATGTCACTGAAATCGCTGTCAGCAGGATTCCCCATGTTGCACTGATAGGCGGTGATTTCGAGAAAATTCCCGCCCGTAAGCCACCGGATGATGTCCGCGTCGTGTACGGCGAGATCAACAAGTATGCCGCCGTAAAGGTCGTCCACAAACATCCAGTCGGGCCGGGTTGCCCGTCCCAGGCGATGCGGCCGCCAGCACATCACGTTTGCGACATGGCCGACAAAACCGTCGGAAACGAGCTGCTTCATACGACGGTTGGCCGGCCCGAATCGCTCCGTCAACATGAGCCCGATCTTCAGGCGCTTTTCGGTTGCGGTGCGCTCGATTTCATTCAATTCACGGAGCGAAGTGCAAAGAGGTTTGTCGGCTATGACGTGTTTTCCCGCGTTCAAGGCGTTCAGAATAAGAGGCGCCTTCTTCCGGTTTATCTCAGCGGTCCCTATCAGCGTAACATCAGGGTTTTCGAGAAGCTCGGTTTCCGATTCCGCGGCGCGTACCGGAAATCGGCTTGTTACCGCGCGAAGCGAATCTCGATCGGAATCAAAAACACCGGCACATTCGGTGTTCGGAGCGCTGAGGAGTTCTTTGATCAAGCTGAAAACATGACCGTGGCGACAACCGACGATGCCGAAGACAAGTGGCACGGAGCATCTCCTTCACGCGTCAAACGGAATCAGGAACCTACGGCAAGTATAGCCCCCATCACCGAAAGAACCAACCGGACGCAACTTGGCGCGGCCGGGAATAGAAATACGACTCTGACGGTATACCAGTGAAGAAAGAGTTCTTCGGTTC
>JAKLIR010000054.1 GCA_022709505.1 bacterium
GAAAGAGGAAACCGGGCTCGACGTCGAGCTGCTTGAACTGCTCGGAGTTTATTCAGACCCGGCGCGCGACCCGCGCGGACACACGGCCTCGGTCGTCTATATAGCGAAGGCGGTCGGCGGCGTGCTCAAGGCGGACGACGACGCGGCGGAAGTCTCTCTCGTTCAACCGGACAGCCGGCCGCAACTCGCCTTCGACCACGGTCTCGTCTTCGACGACGCCGTGCGCGCCTGCCGCAAATCCGGTCTGCTTAAGTGATTCTTCTCCGCGCAGTCGATTCTCTATACCGTGATTCCAGATATTGTTCACGGATCCGTAACAATTATCTTTCATCCAAATGAAACCATGAGCAGCGTGTTAATAAAAAACGGAAAAGAAAGCCGGTTCGGGCGATGGTTCACCGACGAGCACGGACTTCCCGCCTTCGAATATACCTGCGATCAGAACCTCGATCCTTACGCGTCTGTTTTCACCACACAGGGAAACTCCAACCTGCACTGGCACCAAATAGGGAACGACCGCATCACGGCGATAGCGACGAACAGGGGCGATATCAATGTGATCGAATCCTCGCGCGGACTTCAGTGGCTGAACTATTTCGAACCCGACAGGCTGTGCCCGGGCGCGGGAATCGCCGCGGTGATCGAGAAAGACTCCCTGTCCGCCGACATTTACCGTGAAGGCGACGTCGCACGCGGATACAGAAGAATCTTCGGCGCCGGCTATTTCAGAAAAATCAAGAATCACAACGGGATCGTCACGGACAACCGTCTATCAGCTCCATTCGGAAACGACCCCGCGATCCTCTGCGAAATCAAGGTGAGAAACGAAAGCGACCGGAAGCGCACCATCAGGCTGCTCGTCTTCTTCGGAGTGAATCTCCACTTCATGATCCCAGCCATGATTTACGCTACCGCCGGAAGAAAACACTACATCCCTTCAGCCACTCCGGGACAAGGCTTGCTGTCATTGACCGGACATATCCCCCTCCCACTCTGTTTCGACGCCGAAGCCGGAAGGACCTCTTTCGCGGAGCGCTTCGTCTTCGACGCGGAAACCGGAAAGCCCGGTCTCGCCGTTCTGACTCCGAGATACACCGGATCGAAACGCCCCGCGAGAGAAACCCCCGCGAAAAAGAACTACTATCCATATCCGCTGTTTCTCGCCGCCCTGAACAGCGACGACATAATTACCCATACGGACGTCTCAGAGATCGTGAACGGCGACGGAACTCTGAAAATCCCCGAACAGCGGGTACGAAACAACAGCGCGATACGGCTCGCCTGCCTGTGCATGGAAGTCGAAATGACGCTCGGGCCCGGCGACTCGGCATCGAGAAGCTTCCTGTTCGGCTGTTCCGAGAAATCTCAAATAAACGATATAATAGAAAAATACAAATCCCCGGAATCATCAGGAAAAGACACGGCCCTGAAACAAGCCGCGAAATGGGCGAATGCTACCGTCTCATTCTCATCCGAAGAAATGCCCGCCTCCGACGCGGAATGGCTGCCTCGCGAGACATTCTGGCATTCGTACTATTCGAGAAGCGCGTTCCTTCAGGAAGACATATATAACCTGCACTACGTTCCACAGGGCGGCCCCTACGAATTCCTGCACGGGTTCAGAGGATCGATACGCGACCTCGCGCTATTTGCCGCCGGGCTGATCTATTTCGCTCCCGCGCTGACCGCCGAACTTATCGAATACTGCTTCAGGATGATGAGACGCGACGGACGCCTGATGTACGCCTCGATGGGGTGCGGACTCACAACCGGCGCTATCGTCCACGAGCACCCGAGCGATCTCCAACTGTTCCTCCTCTGGGCTCTCACTGACTACGTTTTTTTTACACGCGACTTTTCGATCCTCGACAGGAAGTTCGCTTTCGCCGGAGAAAATCACGCTGGAACGACGATAAGAGACGGAATAACCCTCGCTCTCAAATACCTGTACGACAATATCGGTCTCGGGCCGCACGGCCTCATCCGCGCCGGCGACGGAGACTGGAGCGACGGGATTTCCCTCTTCGTGAAGAACAGAGGCAAATTCCTGAAACACGGAGAGAGCGCCTTCAACAGCGCCATGGCGCTCTACGTCCTCCCGAGAACGGCGGACCTGCTCGAATCTTTCGATTCCGCCGCCGCGAGCCGCGCCCGCGTATTCGCCGCCGATATAAAAAAAGCCGTCCTGAATTGCTTTAACGGTAAATGGTTCTACAGGGGCTACGACGGCGCCGGTTCTCCGATCGGAGACAAACCTCTCTTCCTCGAACATCACACTTGGCTGCTAATTTCACGCATTCTGCCCGACGACGCTGCGGCCGCGGTCGTTAAACACATATACGAGATCCTCGACGCGCCATCGAAATTCGGCCAATACGTTCTCTACCCTCCACAGAATCCGATGCTCAACACATACATACGCGGCTGGGACGTGAACGGCGGCGTGTGGTTCGCCATGAACTACCTTTTATCATGGGGTTACGGTTATTACGACCGCGAAAAAGCGTGGGCTTCTCTTGCAAAAAACTCCATGGCTCTGAAATCCCAAGTCGATCCCAACATCTGGTACGGAGTGTGGAGCGGACCGGACAGCTTTAACGCTGACTACGCTCCGAGACCCGGCGAAACCTACTATCTGCTCCCGACTCCATCCACGGATTTCCCGGTGATGAACCTGAACCGGCACGCCTGCCACGTCGCCGCCCTGATGCGGCTCTGCGGACTCGAACCGAGACCGGACGGCGCCATTTCTAATCCTCTCCTCCCCTTCACCGGCTTCAATCTCGAAACACCGTCGTTCTCTCTCGAATGCAAGAACGGCGCATCGACTTTCATCCGGAAATCCTGTTAAACGTAAATTTGGAAGAATTAGTTTGAGAAACGCGCTCAGATTTTGATTATTTCACCTTCCACCGCGCCGCCGTTCACCGTTAGTATCCCCAAGGAAGCGTAAGGAGCGAACCTTTTGTCGGTAGGAGATCCCGGATTGAACATCAGCGCGCCGGCGACCTTCTCGTTGAAAGGTTTGTGCGAGTGGCCGAAAACCACGCACCGGACCGATTCGTCGAATTCCCTTCGGACCCTCAAATGGATATCGTTAGGACCGCCCCAACCGTGGATGAGACCTATTTTCAAATCCTCGACCTCCACGATCCTCCTGTCCGGCGTCAGCGGATCAGGCTCGGCGTCCATATTGCCGCGCACCGCTCTCACCGGCGCTATCATGGCAAGCTCGTCGAGAACATCGATCCTCACCAAATCTCCCGCGTGCAGTATAAGATCGACGCCCTTGAAAACCCTCGCGACCGCGCCCGGCAGCGCCGCGGCGGCATTCGGTATGTGCGTATCCGATATTACTCCAACCTTCACCATGGCCCGACCTTTCCGCGGAAATCATTCTCAGTTCGGTATATCGCAAGCCTTTATGTTGTAAACGCCTTCCGTAAGCGTGTATTGTTCGCGGCATTTCCCGACCTCCACGAGAAACTTTATCGTGGAATCAGTCGTCACATGCAACATCGGCGATTCGTCCGGACTCTTCCTCGGATCAGCGAGAAGTGATACCGTATGCCCCCCGAACTTAAAATAATGCACTCCGTGCCTACCGGTCTCCTTGACCCTCCAATATATAAGATTCCTCGCGGCGTCCGCCCTTATCCCGATAATATCTTCGATCAACATCGCTATCGGCCCGAGGCCCGACCATCCGACGAATTCCGGCGCCGCCGGTTTTCCCTGCATCGGACTCTCCGGCGCGTAGTTCTCCCATATAGTCCCGGTCGTCTTGTACACCTGCGACATGTTATTCAGATGTTTCGCCGCTATCTCCCGCGCAAGATCGCCGTAACCGTATTCATCGAGCCCGCGGACGACCATGTATTCAGTCGGCGCCCACACCGCTCCACGCCAATAGCCGCCCATGACGTCGTAGAACGGACTGCTCTTCGCAAGCGTCGGGACCGGATGCGGACGGTTGAATTCGCTTTTCTTTTTCAAATGTTCGACGAGCTTTTCGGCTTGTCTCTTATCGGCAACACCGGCAAGCAGAGGCCAGAACGACGCGATGGTTTTCACTCCCGTGAACTCACCTTTTTCAGTCAGGTCGTAATAGAAGCCGGCTTTTTCGCTCCACAGAAGCTTGTTAATCAGCTTCGAAAGACTCTCGTACTCGGTTTTAAACCTTTTCGCGTTCGAGGCGTCGCCCACTTCCCCGGCTATCTTCGATATGTAGAGCGCGTTGAGCGCCTGCTGCGAAGACATATCGACCCATGTGTAGCCGTAGTCGAGTTTATCATCGTAGCCGAGCCGGTAACACCTCGGCGAATTATCCATCCCTGAGCCGAGCCCCGAAGTATAATAGAGGCCGTTTTTCACCCGCCTGTTCTTTTTTATCCAGACGTAGTAGTCGATGAGGTTGCGGAGAACTTTTTTCAGTCTCTGTTTGTCTCCGGTCACTTCATAACTTTTCCATTCCGCCCAAGAGAACAAAGGCGGGTTGATCGCGACGGCGCTGTCTTTCGGCCAGATGTCGTGCCCGTCGATCTCGCTGATCTCGCGGCAGATATAGCCGTCCTTGCGCTGGAGCGCGTAAAAGTTGTCGAGCGATTTAACCGCTGGGACGGTCCCGTTCCCGAGCCGTCCGAAAAGCACCATGAAGCACGTGTCCCATTGAAAGATGTTGTCGCTGAACGCCTCGTCCATGAATACGGATACCAAGCCGCTCCCGGGCCGCGGGGACTTGGTTCTCGTCATCGCGATCCTCCACGCTTCATGGTAAAGGGCTGCCCAATCAGGGTGATCGTCTATCGTGACAAGCGGTATTTCCCCCATCCTGCGGTCTTCAACCGGCTGGTTCTGCGCCGCGGCGGGCGTTGCGCATGCTGCCGCGAGCAGCGCGATCAGTAAGGCGATTCCAATGGAATGACGCAATTTTTCTTCCTCCCGCATTTTTTGCAGTGCGCTCCCGTCCATATCTCATCATAGAGAGACGCCACCCGATCCATGTATGAGTCATCGTCCATAACCATACCGAGTTCGAAATTCCTTCTCGTTTTACCCTGCATTCCGAGACCCGCTCCGGTGAAATTGGCGCTTCCGATATAAAGGAATTTGTTATCTATCAGCACGCATTTGAAGTGAATTCTCATGCAGCGCCTCATCTCGAAATGGGGATTTCCCGCGAGTATCGTCTTTTTCTCCTTCAGTTCCCTGAGGAACGATTCCGACGGGACTCCTGAATGAAGCAGCCTGACCGACACGTTTTTCGAAACGAGTTCCTCGAACAAATTCATCGAGGATTCGACGAATATGTCGCTCACCGACAGCATGAGGTTCTTTACGTTTGCGGTGGCAATCCAAACCGAATGTTTCGCCTGAGTCATGCCCTTTTCAATGACGGCATCGTAAACTTCTTCGTTGGCGAGGAGCCTCATCATACAGCGTCGCCCTCCTCGAGACCCGAGATATATTCAGTTACCGGGCCGCCGAAAAGGGCGAGCGTATTGGCGGTCACGGCGGCCGCGGTCTCCTCGACGGTCATGCCTCTCACTTCCGCGATCTTTTCGGCGATGGAGGGGATATATGACGGTTCGTTCCTTTTTCCGCGTCTCTGCTGTGGTGCGAGAAAGGGACAGTCGGTTTCGAAGAGAAGCTTATCTATCGGTACGTTCTTCACGACCTCTCTCAGCACATCGGATCTCGGGTACGTCACCGGCCCGCCGACCGATATGTGCATCCCGAGAGACATAACCTCGTGCAGAAAATCGAGGCCGCCCGAAAAACAGTGCATCACCCCGTTGATCTCTTTGCCGGCAGCGCGGAGTAATGCGAGCATGTCCTGCTCAGCCTCGCGGCAATGGAACACAAGCGGTTTCCCGGTCGGGATGCAGAGCGCCAACTGTTCTTCGAGTGATCTTCGCTGAACCGGCCGGGGCGAGTTGTCATAGTGGTAATCCAAGCCGAACTCGCCGAAACCGATAGCGTCCGCGGTGTGCTCCGAGAGGAAATCGGCGAACGCGGCCCCGTCGAAAAGCCTCGCATCGTGAGGATGGAAGCCGAAAATCGGAAATACTCCGGGATGCCGCGAACTGAACTTCAACACGTCCAAATTGCCGCCGATGTCGAGGCCCACCTCGAATATCGCGCGGACTCCGGCGGAAGCTGCTCTATTGACGACTTCGTCACGGTCCGCGTCGAAATCGTCAAGTAAAAGATGCGCATGGGTGTCTATGAATATCATTATGAAATTAATAGAGAACGTTCAATTTAAGTCGGGCGTTCAGTGCGAATCCATTATTTCAGACCATTTCGCTGAACTTCTTTTTTGGAACGATGGGTTCGCTTATCTCCCACACGTCCGCCCTCGGTTTGTAAACTACATTCACTTCGCCGAAACCCTTGAGGTTTAATTTAAAATGTTCCTCTTCCTCAAAAGTGTCGAGGTGTACGTGTCTCGATCTGAAGACGATCATTTCGACGTCGAAAGCCTTCCCGTTGAGGATCACCTTTCGAGGGGTTTCGCCGGCTTTATACCCGGCGTAGGCCTCAACCTTTATCTGTTTTGAATCCTTTGAAGACATTTCCGGCCCTCCGTGCGTTCCGCTGTTTTCAGCAATTCTTCTCAAGATTCGGGATCAGGCACATCACCCGCAGAAGATCGCCGCTCATGTTTCTGACTTGGTGCAGGTCTCCCCCCGGAACGAATACCGCGTCGCCGGGGCGGATTTTATGTTCTCCGTCGTCCGAGACCATCGTCCCTTCGCCTTGAATAACGTACATCTCGTGTTCCCATTCGTGCTTGTGCAACGGCGTGAACCCGGCGGGCGCGATATCCACGACTCTCATTGCGAAATTCGGCGCGCCGGCCTTTTGATCGATCACCCAACGTATTTGCATCCCACTCGCACCCTCGGGAACTTCCGCCGGCTCGACAGACATTGAAGGAATTATTTTCATCAGTCGAAAATCTCGCTTTCGTATTCCGGAGCATACTTCTTCACCATGCTTCCGGATATCTTACCCGACTTCGCGATTTCACCATAGAGATACGCGCTCTTGCGAGGCAGCCTGTTCAGCGTGCCCGGTTCGAGAGCGACGAGCCCGAATCTTTTCGAATAACCGTGCTTCCACTCGAAATTGTCCACGTACGACCAGTGGAAATATCCCCGGATATCCATCCCGTCCCCTATGGCGCGATGCACCTGCTTGAGGTGCCGCAAGATGTGCCCGGGCCTCTGTACGTCCGTTCCGTCCGACACGCCGTTCTCCGTGATGTACATCGGCACTCCGTACTTGGACATCTCACTCAGAACGTTATAGAAACCCGGGGGATAAACTTCATATCCCATCTCGGTGAGTTCGCTTCCCTCAGGGAGGTAGAGCATGTCCTCGAGATTCTTAGGCAACCCCTTCAGAACATTCGTGAGATCGATCCTGAAACGCGTGTAGTAATTCACTCCGACGAAAGTGTGCGATCCCTTCAGTCCCGGAATCTCGTCGTTCACACCGAAAGGAACCGGCACCCTGCCGTTGTGGATCGCGTCGAGGAAAGCCTCGTTATGAGCGAAGCGGAAGAACTCGTGCAGTTTTTTATCAAAAGGATTGGAAGGGTCCTTCGGCTCGAAATAGGCGATCGCCATGGCGATCCCGACCGGAGGGCGTTCGAGCCCGCGCGCCGAGGCGGCGTCACGGATTGCGTCGTGCGAGACCACATGCGCCTTCAGCAGGTTCCTGAAAACCCTCGCCGTCAGAAACAAGTCTTTTTTCTCCGGGGGGAATACGCCCGCGAGATAGCCGGCGAAAGCGGGCGCTGTCGGCTCGTTCAGCGTCACCCATATATCGACGTAATCGTAAAGCCTCTCCACGACTTTCCGGGAAAAGCCGCCGAACCATTCAACGCTTTTCGGGTTCGTCCAGCCTCCGAGCGCGGAGACCCATTGCGGCAGAACCCAGTGATAAAGCGTGAGACAGACTTTCAGCTTGCGCTTGCGCATCTCTTTCAGGACATTTTCATAGTGAAGCAGCGCTTCCTCGCTGTATTCGCCCTGTCGCGGTTCGATCCTCGCCCATTCAACCGAGAGTCTGAACGCGTTGTAGCCGAGCTTCTCCATCAGTTTGAAATCTTCGGGGTATCTGTTCAGCATGTCGGCGGCGGGTCCCGAGACCGAACCGTCGTCTATCTTACCGAGCTTTTCCCACGTCCACCAGTCGGAATGCGTGTTGTGCCCTTCCGCCTGATGAGAACAAACCGAAGTCCCCCAGATAAACCCCTTCGGGAACTCTATCGCCTTCTCGGGCGCTTTCTTCGCCTTGGTCCCCGCAGCTCTCTTCGAGGCGCTCGAAACCTTGGGTTTCACCGCCGCCTTTTTCTTGCTCGTCTTTGCCCTTTTCTCCGGCATTCCCATTTCCCTCCGATTCGTTATCACCGCATGGCGGTCATTGTAAAGACTGTCTTCGAATCCGCGTTCATGATTCCCGATCGATGCATCAGAGCAGATCCCCGATATTAAATCTTCCCGGATTCATAATTCTAATGTGATCTCGGGATTTCGCCTCAACGAATGCTACCAAAACAGTCCGATAGTGTCAATTCGCGGAACATGCCGTCACATCCTCCGCGAGGATGACAAAAAACCATATCAGGATATAATAACAGAAAATTCGGAGATAGGGAGGACGAGGGATGGTAAGATCGCTTGCACAGGTCGGGATAACATGCACGAACATGGATGAGATGTTGAAATTCTACCACGGCATACTCGGACTGCCGCTGCTTGAAGCAATAGACGTGCCTGAAGATCAGGTGCGTGACGTTTACGGATTGACGGACGGAACTAAGGTGACGCTGTTCCTGTTCAGAACCGGCAACGGAGGCTTCGTGGAGTTATTCAGATTCGAACCGCTCGGCGGCGGGCATCAGGACGTCGTCTGGAACCGGCCCGGGATCACCCACCTCGCTCTCGACGTAAAGAACCTGCCCCGTGTGATGGAAAAGCTTAAATCGAACGGGATCAAATTCGTGTGTCCGGTCAAGAACAATCTCGGAACCGATTTCGTCTTCACGCGAGACCCGGACGGCAACCTTGTCGAGCTGATAGACATGAAAAAACTTTATTGGCCCGGAAGAGTGCTGGGCGGCGTCCTTGCAAAAATGAATTCAAAAGGAAAATATAAAAACCTTTATAAAGACGTGCAAAACAAGCGCCCTTTCCCGGCTAAGTAACAGCGTTTTTTGAACTTCGGTTTTGGATTTCGGCATGTATTCGAGATGAACAACGGGTGAATCGAGTCAATCGAGGATTTCCCTAATTTTGGCGAACAACTCCGGAACCATGAACGGTTTGCGCATGAACGCCGTCGCTCCCTCATCCATGATTTTCACCGCTTTCTCCGGCATCTGATACCCTGAACTGACCACCACTTTAACATTCGGGTCGATCTGTTTGAGAGCGCGAAAAGTTTCCAGCCCATCCATTCCCGGCATTCCCATGTCGAGTATCACGACGGCAATTTTCGGATGATTTGCGGAGTAAATCTCGACCGCCTTCACCCCCGAATCCGAGCAGATGGGTTTGTAGCCCTCGGAGGCGAGCTCCTCGGCGAGCATTTCGAGAAAAGGTTCCTCGTCGTCAACGATGAGTATGGTTTCATTGCCGCGCATTCCCGCATCCGGGAGAGCGACTTGTTCGGGTTGAGGTTCTTCAACCGCCGCCGGCAGGAACACATCTATCACCGCGCCACCTCGATCACTGTTCGACACCGTAATGAAGCCGCCGTGATTGCGGACGATGCCGAGAGTCACCGACAGCCCGAGGCCCGTGCCCTTCCCTTTCTCTTTCGTAGTGAAAAATGGATCGAAAATATTGTTCGTGATATCTTCCGGAATCCCCGACCCGGTGTCCGATATCGATATCTTGAAAAACCTGCCCGGAACCACGAATTGATACCTCCGCGCCTTTGAACGATGCACGTATTCCTCAGAAACATCTATCATAAGCGAACCGCCCGCCGGCATTGCGTCCGCTGCGTTTATACATATATTCAATAGCGCTTGATGAACCTGATTCACATCCACCATGACGTTCCCGCCCGCCTCTGAAAGTCTGGCGTTCAGTGAAATATTCTTCGGGATCGCCCTGCTTATCATGTCTATCAGATCGCTCACGATGTTGTTCACCGGCACCGGTTTCACGTCCACCTTTTCCTTGCGGGCGAATGTGAGAAGCTTCATTATCAAGTCCTTAGCTCTCTCGGATGACCTGAGAATCCGGGAAAACTTCACAAAGTTCGGGTCCTCCCCCGGAAGCCTGTTGAGCGCCGTTCCCGCCGTACCCATGATAACCGCGAGAATGTTGTTGAAATCGTGTGCGATGCCGCCCGCGAGCGTTCCGATAGCTTCCATCTTCTGCGATTGCAGCAACTGTGCTCTGAGAAAATCCTTTTCCTCCTCGGCTTTCAAATATGCGCGTCTTTCTCCGATTATCGCGCCGAGCTCCCTCGTGAGGAGAGAAAACCTTTCGGCTCTGTCCGTGGGGAATGCTCCCTTCCCGTTCGAATAAATCATCACGCCGCCCTCTATGGCGCCGCCGACGGCGAGAGGAATCGCGAGGTTCGAGGCATATCCGAGTTCGAGCGCGTAATCCCTCCATCGTGTGAAACCCTCGTCGTTCGCAAGATCTGCATAGCCGAAAGGACGCTGGCCGATAATCGCGATACTCATTGCACACTTCGCATCCGGCGAATCAGGTTGTTTGATGTCAAGGGAGAGCCCTTGGAGATATTTGTCCGCTTTTCCGGCATGAACGGACGGTCTCACTTCGCCATCTTTATAAACACCGTACCATGCCATCGTAAGCCCGTAATTCTCTATCAGGGAAGTAAGAAAAGTCTTCATCACTTCCGTTTCGTTTTCGCTATGCTTCACCGCTCTCACATCCGCTATCACCGACTGATATGCGGAGTAATCGTGCAGCACCTCCTCCGCTCTTCTCAACATAGTGATATCCGTGATGCTTGTTCTGAGCCCCAGTATCTTTTCTTCTTTTACCAACGGAGACGAATTGACCAAAACATGCAGCATCTCTCCGTTCCTCCGTTTCATCCTATATTCCTGCGGGCCTATTATTTCCCCCTTCATAATCCTTTTTATCGTTCCGATCGCGGCGGCGCGGTCTTCCTCCTGAAACAATTCAGTCACGTACACGCCCTTTTCGAAGTCTTCCTGCGTAAAACCGAAAAACGCCAGCCCGGTTTTGTTAACGTAATTAATTTTCATGTCCCGGTCTAATTCCGAGATCACATTCGGCATCAGTTCGACTGTTTCCCTGAACCTGTTTTCGCTTTCTTGAGAAGACATCTCGGCGATTTTGCGCGCCGTGACATCCTCGTGCATCAGGCAGATGCTTTCGACCCGTCCTCCGCCTTCAAAAATCGGAAACACCGTCGTCTTGAGGCACAAAGGCTTATCCGGATATTCCTCGCCGTAATCACGGATGTTGAACCAATGTTCCGGTATCTTTCCCATTTTCCCTTCGAGGACATCCTTCAAAGCATCCGATATACCTTGCATGATGAAAGATTCATCTTTCACAGCGGAGAAATCTCTCGATGGAGGCGCCCCGAAAAGGTCGTTGAACACTCTGTTCCAACGTATGAAATATCCCTCTTTATCCAGAATTCCTATCGCATAGGGATTGTTTTCGATTATATTCGCCAAAAGCCGGCGTTCTTTTTCAAAGGCGTTTTGAGTTTCTTGTTTCTCCGTTATATCCTCAGCCACATTTATCAAATACACCGGGTTTTTGGCCGAATCGAAGATGAAAGACAAAGTCATCCTCACGCATACTACTTTTCCGTCTCTCCTAACATATCTTTTCTCAAAAACACTCACATCCGGGCAGTTCTCAAGCGCCATGGCGAAAATATCCGGAGACTGTTCGCCGTTTTCGGAATAGCTTATGTCCGCGATATTCATACCCTTTAATTCTTCTTTCGAGTACCCTGCCATTTCCTCGAATCTCAAGTTGCAGTCGATAAGCCCCTTGTCCATTCCGAATATCGCCATGCCGACCGCCGACGAGTCGAAAAACGCCTTGAATATTCCTTCGTTGTTTATGGGATTCTCGCGAGGTGTTTTTGAATCATCCATAAAGAACCGTCCCGTTCTTCCGTTTGAAAACCGGCTATGAATGAAGCGCCTGTGATATTTTAGATG
>JAKLIR010000540.1 GCA_022709505.1 bacterium
GTCCTTTTCCTTTACAAATGCCTTCAACTCGGCTCGAAAGAAACTCGACCGAGAATAAACGACATCGTCAAACGCATAATAGGCGTCGTCGTTTTCGTGTTCGGCCAACGCCGCGTCATCATGTTCCTCGGCGGAATCGGACACTTCATCATTTTCTGGGCGTTCTGTATGATCGGGTTCGCCACAACCGAACTCTGGTTCAATGCAATTTTCCCGACTCTATCATTTTGGAAAATAATTCCGGGATTCAACCTCGTCGGACTGGTGGTCGATATCATCAGCTTGCTTTGTCTGGTCGCGATAGCGGTTTCAATCATCAGACGAATCTTCATCAAACCCATCCGTCTCGAAGGCCCGAAATCCGGCAAAATAGATGCATTCATAATCCTCAGCTTAATCACGATCCTCATTATTACTTATTACATGATGATGGGAATGAGAATCACGGCTGGAGAGGTCGCAAACGCCTCGACATGGGCGCCGGTCTCCAACCTTTTTGCTTCTTGGATGCCGAACGCCGAGTCGAACACGGCCGCCGCTAAAGTCGTTTTCTTCGTCGCTTGGTGGATCCACGTGCTCGATTTGTTCTTCTTCATGGCCTACATCCCCCATTCGAAACATCTTCACATACTCGGCTCCATCCCGAACATCTTCCTTCGCGACCTCGGCCCGTCCGGCGTTGTGAACAAGATGGACCTCGAGGACGAGACTCTCGAAACGTTCGGAGTCAACGCGGTCGAACAGTTCTCGTGGAAACAACTTCTCGATTCATACGCGTGCACGGAATGCGGTCGGTGTCAGGAAAACTGCCCGGCGTACAACACGCAGAAACCGCTCACCCCGAAGGGGCTCGTGCACGAGATCAAGGAGCACCTTTTCGAACGCGGCGCGGTCCTGATCAAAGAAGGAAAACTTACACAGGAAAACTGCGAAGCACTCGCGGAAAAACACGAGATTCTTAAGAAAAATCTCATCGGAGACGTTTTCAGCGAAGATTTCATTTGGTCATGCACCACATGTCAGGCGTGCCAGACGGCCTGCCCAGTGTGGATCGAACACACCCAGCTCATCGTCGATATGAGAAGGTATCTCGTACTGACGGAATCCAAGATGTCCTCTGAAGTGCAGCTCGCACTGAAGAATATGGAAAAGAACTCCAACCCGTGGGGCATCGGGCAGCATAAACGGGCGGAATGGGCGGCGGAACTCGGCGTGCAGACTTTCGCCGAGAAACCGGACGCCGAATACCTGCTCTATCTCGGCTGTTCCGCTTCTCTCGACGAGGAAAACAAGAGCATAGCGCAATCCACGGCGAAGATACTCAAAGCAGCGGGCGTCGATTTCGCGATACTCGGCGAAGAGGAACTGTGCTGCGGCGACTCCGCCCGCAGACTCGGCAACGAATACCTTTCAGCCGCCATGATGGAAGCAAACGTGGAAATATTCAAAGCTTATAACATCAAAAAAATCATCACACCGTGTCCGCACGGCTACAATTCCTTCAAGAACGACTACCCGCAATACGGCGGCAATTACGAGGTTTTCCATCACAGCGAATTCATCATGAAGCTCATCAGCGAGGGAAAGGTGAAATTCACGAAGAAATTCGACGCCGGAAAACTCGCATGGCACGACTCATGCTATCTCGGCAGATATAATAACATTTACGCCGAACCGAGATCGATCATCGCCGCCGCGACGGGACAACCTCCGGTGGAACTCGAAAAACATCACCACCTCAGCTTCTGCTGCGGAGCTGGCGGCGGACGTTTCTGGATGGAGGAAATGATCGGAGAACGCATCAACGAAAAACGCGCGAAAATGGTGGTCGCCGCCGGCGCAAACACCCTCGCCACCGCTTGTCCGCTTTGCAGAACGATGTTCTTCGACGCCTTCAAAAATCTCGACAAAGAAGACATCAAGGTTCTCGACATCAGCCAGATCGTGGCGGGCGCAATAGATTAAACCGGATTTTTCCGGTGAAAAATGTGGGTTAAACCACATCAACCCTGAAAAAAAGCCCCTTTTTACTCGGGGCTTTTTTATTTTTTCATCATTATTGCCGATGATAAACAGATAAATCGATTTATCTGTTTGAAACTCGGTATTTCATGCTATATCTCGTTAAATCTTTCAAATTAGCTTTACCAAGCTCTTATTGTTTTATTTATATATAATTAATTAAAATATTAACTAAAGAAAAATTAAAGTTTGCCGATAGATTAGTATGACCC
>JAKLIR010000541.1 GCA_022709505.1 bacterium
TTCTCGCGATCGGAACCGCGGCGAGACCCATAGCGGATGAAACAAGGAAAGTTCGTCTTGACATGTTCACGGGAATTGTTGAGGATCCGCTGTTGAGTCCGGGGTTGAATGACAATGCCTTTGTCGGGCAGACTCTCACACATGTAAAGCATTCAATGCATTCCCCTTTGAAATCATCGACGCATGACTCGCTGATAGCTCCCATTTTGCAGTTTCTGACGCAGCGGCCGCATTTAATGCATTTTGACTGATCGACATGTTTCCGGAAAATGGAAAACTTGGAAATAACCGCATTGACGGCGCCGAGCGGACAAAGGAATCTGCACCAAAAACGACGATTGTATGTTGAGAGAATGACTGTGAAAAGGAAGAAAAGCAAAACGGCCGCCATCCCATGAAAAACAGGTTGTTGGAGAGAAAATATCGTTGTTCTCAGAAATGATCTTGCATCGACCGCGAGCGTGCCGAGCAGAGGAATCGGAGTCATTCCGCTCAAGAGAAGCCGGGTTATGAACTCAAATGACGGCAGAAACACCTGCACGACTGTTCTTGTAATGATTGAAAGGGGATCGAACCATCCGGCGAGGTTTGCTTCGAAGTACGCGGCTACGAGAATAATTATGAGGAGGATGTATTTAACTTTTTTAAATCGGTTGCGGTTCGGAACGTTCAAGCGTGGTGCGTGGATCAGCGAGTCGGTTAAATCGAGCGTTGTTCCCATGGGGCATATCCAGCCGCAGAAGAAACGTCCGAAAATTATGGAGAGGAAGATGACAACTATCGCGGGAATGAATTTAGAAATGAAATGACCGGTGTTAAGCCATGTGGCGAACATTTGAAGCGAGCTGAGACGCATGAAAATATCGAGATCGCCCGGAACGACACGCAATGGATATGAGGTTGCATAAAGCAGAAAAATGAAAATCGCGAAAGAAATGATCTGGACTGCGCGTCTTGCCTTGAACATTATAATGTGATTTCCTTAACAACCGATGGTTTGATTTTGCCGAGGCCCATGTTTGCGGCGATCTTTATATGCTCGATATCCATAGGGTCGAGATCGAGAATGCCGGCGGCAAAAGCGTCGGCCGCTACAATGTCCGTGGATACCGCTATGGTATTGAGGGTTTTGACATCGCTTTTTCTTCCCCCTTGCGGTCCGTTCGCGGTTAGCACTCTGAACGCATCCAAAACAACGAGATCGGACTTGATGGCGAGCTGAACGTCGGCTATGCGTTGAGAAATGTTTCCGACGTGCCATGCTCCACGGTCGTCGCCGACGCATCCCATGAGGTTTTTCATCCCCGCCGTGAGCCCGGTCGCTCCGTGATCTTTTACAATCGGACAGTTTATGAAAACGTCCGCCTCCATAACATCCTTGTACAGCGGCCATTCGCGCAGGATGACGGCTCCCGGTATCGAAACCGACACGAAGCGATCATCGTCCATGAACGAAACGTCCGCACCTGCATTCTTGGCGGCGGTTGCGATCCCGCTCTTTGAATAACATCGTTTAGCTTCATTGCATGAACGGTCGAAGACTTTTACCTCGGAAGCGCCGGCTTCGAAGGCCATTGAAACGAGAGCGGCGACGACGGCGGGATTAGTATTCGCCGCCTGATCCGGTCTTCGATCCCAGCCGATGTTAGGCTTTACGACAACTACGTCGCCTTTGCGAACAAGTTTCTTCATTCCTCCGGCGGCATCCACAGCGGCTCGGGTGAGTTTCCCGGGGTCGTCAGAGCCCTTTGCTATATACAATCCCTTCTTGATATCATTGCCCCTTTTTTTTCTCGGGCCGTATTTCAGATCTCTCGAAAAGCCGCTCTTGCAGCCCGGAAGAGACAATCCGTAGAAAGCGAGACTTGCAATCCCTATCCTTTTAATGAAATCTCTTCGTGTGATGTTAGAGGACATTCAAACCTCCGTATGATTTAAAATTCTTTTCATTTATTATCACCAGTAATATCCTTAATTATAAAAGCATCAAATATATTTGAGCATGGTTTTTCTTATGTATATCATAACCATTCAACGCCGATTCCAACATGGGCGGCTTTTTCCGCGAGGGTCCGCGCATCGAGTCTCGTAATAACGGGATCGGGATGAATGTCGCTGAATGATTTCAATTGTCTTCCGAAATCAAAAAGGTATTTTGCATCGTAGGGGAAGCGGTTCTTGTCGAGACCTATTAAAATCGGTTCGGACTCGGTGGTCGCGAGCCGGATCCAT
>JAKLIR010000542.1 GCA_022709505.1 bacterium
ATGTGAGACTTGAAATATCCGGCGCGGATCTCATAGCCAGAGGATTCGAACCATCCGAAAAAATCGGGAAGGTGTTGAAAGAAGTTCTAAGGAAAAAAGTGGATGGTGAAATCATCGGGACGGAGCAGGAAATGAGGGAAGCGGTGAGACTCTTAAAAGGATGAACGGTTTTGGATGCGTTGAATAATAAGCTTGTTTCACTTGTGATTTTTCTTCCGCTGTTTCTGATATCGATAATGTTCCACGAGTTTGCTCATGCTCTCGCGGCGTTGAAGTGCGGTGATTCAACGGCGAAGCAAGCCGGAAGACTGTCGTTGAACCCGATGGCGCATGTTGACCCGATGGGCATGTTTTTCTTTTTCGTGTCATGGTTCATGGGAATGGGTTTCGGATGGGCGAAACCGGTGCCGGTGAATCCTCTGTTGTTCAAGAACATGAAGCGAGGAACTATCATCGTATCGATCGCCGGAGTTGCGGCGAATTTCATTCTGATACTATTTGCGATTATCGTATTGAAAGTATTGGTATTATCAGGACAGCTAAATATTATCGGAGCGAGCATTACTCCAACGTCAATTACTTCAGAATATCTGCTTACCTTCCTTTTGAAATTCATATCGTTGAATACCGCATTGGTCGTTTTCAACCTGATCCCGATACCGCCTCTCGATGGATCTAAGGTATTGATGGCTCTTCTTCCGACAAAGCAGGCGATTGCGATTGCGAGGATAGAGCCGTACGGAATGATTATTTTGCTTATATTCCTGTTCACGGGCGCTTTCGGAGTGATTTTCAGTATTGCAATGTCTATGGTTTCTCAGATCGCGGATATCATTTTGAAACTATGAAAAGGGTTAAGGAATGGTTTTCGAAGTAACAATAAATGTGGAAGGTTTCGAGGGCGCACTCGATCTGCTTGTCGAGCGTGTCAGGCGTTTCGAGATAAATATCCTTGAAATGAAACTATCCGAGGTGGCGGGGGAGGTTTCCGAAAAGATGGGAGGAAGCGCTGATCCGTCGAGTTTCGGACCTTTCGTCACAATAGCTAAACTGCTCCATATAAAATCGAAAATGATGCTGCCCGGCTTCAATCCCTTCGAGGAAAACGAGGATTTTGAAATCGAAACGAATGAAAACGATATGGACCAGCCGACAAGGGTCAGAGAGAGATTGGTTGAGCAATATGAGATGTTCAAATCGATAAGGGAATGGATGAAGGAGAAGTCGGACGAAAGCGCGTTGAGTGTGAGGTCTTCCGTGACGCGGGAAGGTGAAATGCCGGATTTCATAAGCGAAATTATATATATCGAAGATGTGACCCCTTTCGATGTCATGTACTGCATGGTGGAAATTCTGAAAAGGGCGAACGAAGACAGGACGTACCATGTAAAGGCTGAAGAGGGAAAACGCCTGACTGACAGGATCGCGGAAGTTTTCGATTTTCTCTTGAACAGAATGGATCCCGTGAGATTCGGAGATCTGATCTCCGACAAGGCGCAGAGGAGCGAGAGTACGTTGTCGTTCCTCGCTGTGGTTTATCTCGTCTCTCAAGGTAAAATAATAGCACGGCAGAAGAATTCATACGGCGATATTATAATTACTGTTAAGAATCGGGAGTGTGCGTGAAATGCTGACTGTTGCTGAGACGGCGAACATCGTGGAAGGAATTCTGTTCCTTTCGCCGAGACCGGTGAGAGTTGAAGACGTGGTAGAGCACATAAAAGCTCCGATGCCGATTGTGCTTGAAGCGATTGCTTTGATAGAAAAAAGGTATTCGGAATCGGGTCTTGAACTGAGACAAGCGGGCGGTGGTTACGAGATTGTCACCCGGAAGGAATATTCCGAGCACCTAAGAGTTTTCTTCGGGGAGATGGATAAGACGAAGCTTTCGCGGGCGGCGCTTGAAACGCTTGCGATAATAGCCTACAAACAGCCTGTTACAAGGGCGGATATCGAGGCTGTAAGAGGTGTGAATTCTTCAGGTTCGATAAAATCTCTAATGGAAAAGGGATTGGTTCGAATATCTGAAAAAGGGGATACGGCAGGGCGTCCGTTTTTGTTTTCAACGACACAGGATTTTCTGATATTTCTCGGGATAAATAATTTGGATGACCTTCCGCCGATAGACTCGTTCGATAAAAAAGTATGAGCACGAAGCGATAATGGAAAAAGAAGAGACGAAGAACAAGATAGCATCGCTGAAGAAGGGTATCGCCGGGCTCGGCAG
>JAKLIR010000543.1 GCA_022709505.1 bacterium
CAAAGAAGGATACTCAGAAACCTTCAACGCGGGACACCAAGCATACCACGGGTGATGTGTATATTCCTCCGTATCTGAAAGCCGAGGGCGCTCTGGACGCCTCAACATTCAGCGCGCTGACCGTGAGCGACGCCATCCCGAAAACATGGGAAGAGCGCGCCGCGAAAGCATGGCAGTTTTACACTGAGGAGCCTATCGTCCAGAACGCTATCAATTCCTGGCGCACGTTCGCAATCGGCGATGAAATCCAGTTTAACTGCGATGATGATGATGTCAAATGGGAAGTCCGCGAGTTCGCTGACCGCCTGCAATTAAACACACTGGTCAAGGACGTCGCGCTGCAGGTTTTGACCAAGGGCGACGGTGTTTTATTCAAAATCTACAACAAAGAGAAAAACGATATCGCCGAGGTTATTTGCGTCAACCCGATCAGCGTTCAGGTGAAATATGAAAACGGAAAACTCATCGAAGCGAAACAGACTCCTGAAACCACGGGGACCGGCGCTACAATCGATTTGCCGCTGGAACAGACACTCCACATCAAATGGAACGCGCCATCATTTTCGCCTCGTGGAAATTCAATGATAGTGACAGCGTTCGAGTCCATCGAGCTTTTGAGAACGTACCGCAAAGCGGAACAGGCAGTCGCAAAAAGATGGACGACGCCGCTTCGGTTCATCCAGGTGGGCGGACAGTTCGGACAGAAGACTATCGTTCCGGATCAAAAGACGCTCAACAGCGTGCGCGACATGCTGAACAAGATGGATTTGAACGCCGGACTGGTGGTTCCGTTCTATGTGAAGGCCGAGACTTACGGCACCGAGGGACAGGTCCTCGACACTGAAAAGAAGATAAAGGAAATAAAGGAAGACATTGTAATCGCCCTCGGCTTGGCGAAAAGCCTCATCACCGGCGATGGCCCGAACTTCGCAACCGCCTCCATCGGCATGCAGAAGATGATCATCATGCTGAAGGAAATAAAGCAGGTTGCCCGCGTGATTTTGAACTGGATCATCTACGACTGGCAGAAGCTCAAAGGATACGAGGAAAAGAGCATAAATTACATCTTCAACGACCTCGACCTTACGAACGAAGTGGATTTGAAAAAGCTCTACATCGAGCTTTACGACCGCAAACTGATCTCACGGAACAGTCTTCAGATCAAGATGGACCTGAATCCGGAAGTGGAAGCGTCGCAAACGCAGACCGAAAACAAGCAGACCATCGAGGTAACCGATCCGAAAATCATCATCGATATGGTCAATTCGGGCATTATGCCCATCGAGATAGCTCAGGAGTTATTCGGTCTCGATAAACGAAAAGGCAAACCGGCGGTTGCGGACTTGAATAACGTGCCGCCCATGGCCACCGGCGCGGTTGAGTTCGACACGATCTGTGACGAGTGTGAGTTTTTCGATGACGAAAACAACTGGTGCGACGCGAACAACCGGGAAACCCGGTTCGATTCCCGTGTGTGCATGTCTTTCGAGAGAAAACGAACAAAGGAAGGATGCGGATGCAATCAGTAGCTGTTGATAAAACACTCCGCGACCGGATTCTTGAGGCGACGCTTGTGTCCCTGCATGAGCGCGACCTCTATTCCGAGCAGACGATTGCCCGCGTCCTGGACTCGCTTCAACGCGCCGAAAAGGATGTCAAAGCGAGCCTTCTTCACTATGCGAATCTCGGCTCACTACCCGATGGCAAGGCAATCAATCAAGCGTCGCTCCGGAAACTCCAGCAGCAGATAAGGGAACACATCCGAACTTTCCGGGACGAGCATTCACTCATTATGAAAACCGCAGTCAAAGAAAGTTACAAGGCCGGAATTTACAGCGGAATCGGCGATCTCGTTCGAGCCCGGATGCCGTTCTACCGCGATCTGACACCGGAGGGCATAAAGCAAACCGGAAGCAACGTTTTCACATTGATTGATAAAAACGCTCTCGACTTTATGGCGAACTACAACGTGCAGCTCGCCGGGGATGTGTCCCGTGAGTTGACTGACGGAATCAACAAGGCGATTCAGACGGGAATCGTCTCCGGTAAAAGCGTTCCGGAGATCGCGAAAGATATCGGGCGTGTGGTCCGCGATCCGGAGGAGTTCCGCAAAGCCGGAAAGACCGTTTTCAAGACCGCGCAGCAGCGGATGGAACTGATCGCCCGCACGGAAACGCTCCGGGCGCACAATCAGGGAACCCTGAAATTCTACGGGACCGTC
>JAKLIR010000544.1 GCA_022709505.1 bacterium
TTCCCGCGTTGTCAGGCCCGTACAGAGTCATCACTCAGCTCGGTGTTTACGGGTTCGACGACACAACGAAGAGGATCAAATTGCTTTCAGTTCATCCCGGAGTAACAGTGGAGCAAGTGCTCGAAAACAGCGGGATGGATATCATTATTCCCGAGTTCGTGGAAAATTCGCCGGAGCCTACCGAAGACGAGATCCGGATCCTTCACGAGATTGATCCGACCGGAATAGTAATAAAATAGTAATCGAAACTGAATCCGCCGATTGGATTCGATTGAAAAAACGAACATAAAAAAAGCCGGGAACCAAGTCCCGGCTTTTTTGTTTTTGTGATGTGTGTCGGTGAAGTTACTTTTTATCGGTAAGAGCCTCGACGCCGGGAAGTTTTTTCCCTTCGAGCATTTCGAGCGAAGCTCCGCCGCCGGTGGACACGTGTGAGAATTTATCCGAGAGCCCCATCTTTTTGACCGCGCTCGCGGAGTCTCCGCCGCCGACGATGGACGTGCAGTTCGCCGCCGCGCAGGCTTCCGCTATCTTCAACGTGCCTTCCGCGAATGGCTTCATCTCGAAGACGCCCATCGGGCCGTTCCATACGAGAGTCTTGCTGGACGAGATTTTTTCCGAGAAGAGCTTCACGGTCTCCGGGCCGATGTCGAGCCCCATCCATCCGGACGGAATTTGATCCGCGGGTACGGTCTTCTTTTCGGCGTCTTCCTTGAATTCACTCGCCGCGACAATGTCCGTGGGGAGAATCAGTTCCGCGCCTTTTTTCTTCGCGAGCGCGAGGAGGCGCTTCGCCTCTTCCACTCTATCATCCTCGCACTTCGAGCTACCGATCTCGAGACCTTGCGCCTTGTAGAAAGTGAACGCCATGCCTCCGCCTATTAGGATGTTATCCACTTTGTTGAGAAGGTTTTCGATGACGAGAATCTTGTCCGAAACCTTTGCGCCGCCGAGGATGGCGGTGAAAGGACGTTCGGGATTATCGAGAACGTTGTCGAAATATTCGATTTCCTTCTTCATCAGCAGACCCGCCACCGCCGGTTGCAAGAACTTCGGTATGCCGGCGACAGAGGCGTCCGGCCTGTGCGCGGTGCCGAAAGCGTCGTTGACGTAAAGGTCTCCGAGGGATGCAAGCTCTTTTGCGAAATTCGGATCGCTCTTGGTTTCCTCCTTATGGAAGCGAAGGTTTTCGAGGAGCAGAATCTCGCCCGGTTCGAGACCTTTCGCAAGAGCTTTCACAGTGTCGCCCACGCAGTCTTCGGAAAAGTCCACGGGGGCTTCCGTGAGAGTTCTCAGACATTCACATACCGGTTTCAGGGAGAATTCCGATGCGTACTCTCCCTTGGGGCGCCCGAGATGACTCATTAAAACGATGGATGCTCCATGGGACAAGATATAATTGATTGTCGGCATCGCCGCTCTTATTCTGAAGTCGTCGCTCACTTCTCCGCGCTCGTTGATCGGCACGTTGAAGTCAACGCGGGCAACCACTCGTTTGCCTTTCAGATCGACATCTTCAACGGTAATTTTTTTCAACATTGATTTTCCTCCTGATAAAAAACGGGGAGAATTTGCATTCTCCCCGTATCGAATCTCAAGCGTAAAGATGAATGTTACAAGCTCTTGCCGACCATGATCGCGACATCGATCAGTCTGTTGGCGTAACCCATTTCGTTGTCATACCAAGACATGACCTTCAGATGTTTGTCTCCGATCATCTGAGTAAGAGCCGGATCGAAGATCGATGACAACTTGCAGCCTTTGAAGTCCACGGAAACGAGAGGTTTCTCTTCGTAGCCGAGGATTCCTTTCATGGGGCCTTCGGCCGCCGCTTTCACGGCTTTGTTCAGGGAATCGACGTCGCACGGTTTTTCAGTGACCACGGCGAGATCGCAAGCTGAGACCGTCGGGGTGGGAACGCGAAGAGCGTATCCCGTGAGTTTCCCTTTCACCGACTCGATGACGAGACCGACGGCTTTCGCCGCGCCGGTGGTCGTCGGGATGATAGAAAGGGCGGCCGCTCTCGCTCTTCTCAAGTCAGAGTGCGGGAGGTCCAGAATCTTCTGATCGTTCGTGTACGAGTGGATCGTGCACATCAACCCGGAAACAAGACCGAAATTGTCGTTGATTACTTTCACGACCGGTGCGAGACAGTTGGTCGTGCAAGACGCGTTTGAAATCACGTGATGTTTCGCGGGATCGTACTTTGAGTCGTTTA
>JAKLIR010000545.1 GCA_022709505.1 bacterium
CTTCAGTGTGAGGAAACCGACAATACCGGCTTTCTTGTAAATCTGGGCGAGGTTCCAGTTGTAGCCGAACGAATCCGGCGTCCACGCGACGACGATGTCTTTTCCGAACTTATCCCTGAACCAGCGTTTGCCGTACAGGAGTTGGCGGATGTAGCTTTCACCGCCGGGGACGTTCGAATCGAACTCGGCCCAAGTTCCTCCTACGACTTCCCAGCGGCCTTCGTCTATCCTCTCCTTGATCTGCTTGAAGATGTCCGGATAATCCTTCTCCATCCACTGATAACCGGCCGCCTGCCCCGCGCAATAAATCCATTCGGGATACTCCTTCATGAGGTTCAGGATCGTCTGCGACGTGTTGAGCCACACATCCTCGCCTTCCGCCTTGTCCCAGAGCCACGCGAGATCTATGTGCGAATATCCTATGAGGTACAGCGTGAACTGTTTCGTCATTTCCTTAATGGGCTCGAGCTCTTTGCGCGCGGCTTTGAGGGAATCGACCGCCTTCTCTCTGTTCCGCTTATCGATCGCGCCGAGGTCCACAAGCGCCGCGGACCGTTCTATCATCGCATTCCATTTGTCTTTGTCGGGAGTGTAAACCGCAAGCTGCCGCGCGGTTTCCACATCGTTGAGGTAATAGTTTATTTCCTGCTCCACCGGGTCGAACGCGGAGAACTGGAGATACGCCTTCCTGAAAAGACCGCCGTAATCTTTCGACATGATGTGAATGACGAAAACATATTCCTCTCCGGGAACCGCGCTCACAGCCACGAGCGCTTCCCCATCGGTGCGGCGGAACTTCTGCATGAACTGTCCGTTGACGTATATTTCGCCGTCCTTCTCCACCTCCACCTTGAGAACGACCCTGCTGCCTTTCACGGGCGCTCCGCCGACTTCCTCCGGCATTTTGAACGAAGTCCAGAGCCACGCTCCGGCTTCACTCGGTTTGAACGCGTATCCCGGCATGGCGGACTTCCAATTCTTGTCCGGCCTGAAATTGGGATCCGTGCACCTGTTGTCCATCTTAGTGCTGACTTTCCACCTCGAAAGGTCCAGATTCTTGGATTCAGTCGTTCTGTTGAGGCTTTTAACCACACTATCCACATCGGCGCGCGCGTCGATTGTGAAAAGCCCTATCGCGAGCGCCGTCCCCAACGCAAATATCATCGAAAGCGCCGTCGTCCGTTTCGAGAACATGTTTTTTCCACCTTCCATGGGATTTCGCCCGACCGTTAAGTTCATCCGGAATCCCGGTCGGATCGGGCACGATCAGTTTATGCGTACGGCGTGGAAGCGTCAAGATTCCATTCAGGATATCGTTTCAGCTCTTTCTAACCCAAATCGGAGCCGAGATAGAAAATCTCCCGTCCGGCATAGCCGCATATAGCACGAACCATCTTTCACCGGCAAAATCGACGTTCACGGTATGCGTCGTGTTCATACCACCCTTGGCGGGCGTCCACTCCTTTATCAGGTTGCCACCGTTCGATATGATCCTTACAAAAGACGGGGGCGCGCCTTCCTTCGTGACATTCACACTGAATTCCACTTTGTCCGCGGCCAACCGCGATCCCATCGGAAGTCCGTTCCCGTCGAAGCGAATCTTCATCTCGCGAATCGTCGTCGAATAGAATCGACGGGCGATGAACGCCTCCTTCAGCCCCGCTTCCGTGAGAGTTTCCGCGTAAATGCCGGCATATTCTTTCGCGAGCCCCCAATCCGGACCGTGGTTGTCCTGCGCCGAGAGAGGCGCTACCCCCCACCCTCTATCGAGCGCGATATAATAGAACGGAATATCCTCCGGACAAGTTACTTCGATGTAAACCGCCTGCGACGCGAGCTCGGGAATGTATTTGAAATTCTCGAAGTTCTTCATTCCCTTGTCCGCGCTCCAAAATGGATGATTGAATCCGGTAATTGATTTGGGATGCCTTTTCAACCATATAGACATAAACCTGTCAAATGTGCCCGTGATAAGAAAATCCGGCGGTTCGGCGGGATCAAAAAGAACATTCATGTGCCCCTGTATTCCGTCCGACCACTCCCAGCCGACGAGAGGAATGAACTTGCCCTCTTCCGTCATCTTAAGCATCGTTTCTTTCTCGTATTTCCATTTCTTCAATCCTTTAGGAAGAGCCGGGTTGTCATACGGGACACTCATTTTCTGATAGTGATCGGTCACCCCCCAGAAATCATATCGGCCCTTGTTGCGAGCG
>JAKLIR010000546.1 GCA_022709505.1 bacterium
GTCGATCTTCGACTTGCTCAAACCTTCGAGGCAGTTCATTCCCGCGTTTACGGCTATGGATATTGTGTCTTCGTCGTGATTGCAAACTGCTTTTTCTCCTTTTGCGATCGCGTACGTGAACGGCGAATACCAACCCATGGCCTGAAAAATCGCCTTCCGCTGGAGCCTGTAGCGGGGAATATAAGCTCCATACGAGGTGATTCCAACCATAAATAGCACTCCTTTCAAAATATATTTGAACCGGCCCGTAAAATACGGTGATTACACAATTGTTTCACACTGGTGTAGAGGCAAAGTTGGAATGGCTGCAATTCTACATGAACGAGCGCGCGAACGTCAATTGGGAAAAATTACATTGATTCTTTTATGTAAAGCTTTTCATGCGAGAGGAAATTCACATCTGTCCGCCGACCACGAGTTTCTTGACTCTTATGTGCGGTCCGCCGTTGTCAACTGGAACGCCTTGTCCGCTCTTGCCGCACGTGCCGGGCATGGAGAGCCTGAATTCCGAACTCACCGCGTCAACGTTCGCGAGCGCTTCGAGCACCATGCCGGACACCGCGACGTCTCTGAGCTGCCGGTGAAGCGCGCCGTTCTTTATCAGCCATCCCTCGGCGGTCCTGCAAGTGAACTGTCCGGTCTCCGTGGACACATAGCCGCTCAGTGCGCCTTTCAGGAGTATGCCCGTTTCGAGAGTGGACACCATTTCGTCGAGCGTCGATTTTCCGGGCGCGATGAACGTGTTGCTCATTCTCACTATCGGCCTGTTGCTCGAACCTTCACTTCGCGCCGAACCGTTGGGCGCTACTCCAAACTTCGCCGCAGTTTCGAGGCTGTGCATGAAGTTTTTCACGACCCCGTTCTCCACGAGCACGCGACGTTGTCCGGGCGTGCCCTCCGAGTCGTATGTATATGACCCCCACACTCCTTCTATCCCGGAGTCGTCTATAACCGTCACGAGTTCGGAGCCGATTTTCTCGCCGAATTTATCCGCGATTATCGATTCTCCGGTCCACACATGATCCGCTTCCGCGTTGTGGCCGAACGCCTCATGAACGAAAAGACCGGTAACCGAATGGTCGAATATGATGGGGAACTCGCCGGCGGGAGCGGGCGAGGCGGACAATAGTTCGACCGCGCGTCTCGCGGCGGGAATCCCGAAATCTTCCGGCTTGAGCGAGTGTATCAGTTCGAATCCTTCGAGCCGTCCCTCGCTCTCAAAACCGGATTGTCTCACGTCTCCGTCCTTCGCCACGACTCTGATGAATATTTTCGTCCGAATCGTTTCGGTCTCGATGAACGTCCCGAACGTGTTCGCGATTCTCGACACCGATACTCCGTCGGTGTAGCTGAGGCGTGTGTTTTCAATCCGAGGGTCGAATTCGCGCGCGATTTTCTCATGGGAGAAGGCCGCACGAACTTTTTCGGACACCGGGACGCTTTCGGGCCGGATCTGCGCCCTCGCGGGCACGCGGTCGGTCACCGGCGCGATCGAAGCCACCTCCGCCCGTTCCGCCACGTGCGGCGCCGCGGTTCGAGCCGCCTCCACCGCCTCTTTCAGACAGGTGCGCGCCGCGGTTTCGTCGAGCGCGTAAGTCGTCGCGAATCCCCACGCGCCGTCCACCAGAACCCTCACCCCGATCCCGCGCCCGCTCGACGAGTGGACTTTCTCCGCCCGCCCGTCTTGTATCTCTATAATGGTCGATTTACCTTCTCCGCTTCTCACATCGGCGAAACCCGCTCCGAGCGACTTCGCTTCATCCATCAGATTCTTCAATATTTTTTCCATTCTTACCTCGGGAGACCGCTTTTCAAACCGCATCGCGGCAGCACGGCGCCGCGGATGTCACCGGAACATTATAAAATCTTTTCTCGCCTTGTGTAAAACGCCGCCGTGGAATAGATTAAATAAAAAGATATCAAATGAGGTGGAATATATGTCGTCGCAAGTTTATTTCGTCAGCGCGAGAGCGAGATACGGAAACAACCTTCATGATAAGTTCGGCAGGCTGATAACCGCCGCCGGGATGGGGGATGTCGTTGCGGAGAGGGACCTTGTCGCGATAAAAACCCATTGGGGTGAGAGCGGCAATCTTGCGTTCATTCCGCCGCAGCTCACGGCCACGCTCGTGAAAGGCATCGTCTCGGCGGGCGGGAAACCGTTCATCACGGATACTAACACGCTCTACGCCGGTTCGAGAAGGAACGC
>JAKLIR010000547.1 GCA_022709505.1 bacterium
CGGAAGTTTCAGCATAACAAAGGAAACGGTAATAGTTCCGGGCGATCCTTCCCGGGCGAGCGACATGTTCGCCGTCAGGCTCCTCAATGAGGAAATTCGGCGCCGGCTCGGTTTCAATCTTAAAATCTCGCAAAAGCTAATACCGGGAAAAAGCATCGCGGTGGGACTTGCGACGGACGCGGCCGTGGCAGAACTCGGGCGCGTGCAGGGGCTCGACCCTCGCGATGTCAACACTCCCGAAGGATATGAGCTCAGCATCGGTTCGAACGGGATCGTGCTCGCGGGTGTGGACACTGACGGGACATTTTACGCCGTGCAGACGTTGCGGCAGATTTTGCGTGGAGACAGACGGGGAGCAGCGTTACCGACTGTAAAAGTGCTCGATTGGCCGGTGTTCCATTTCAGAGGCATAACGGACGATATCTCGCGCGGCCCCATCCCGACCATGGACACCGTGAAACAGACGATCAGACGTCTATCCGAGCTGAAGATCAATAAATTCAACTTCTACATCGAACATGTTTTCGAGTTTAAGAAGCATCCGCTCATCGGCCCCGCCGGCGGGGCGATCACCGCGGACCAAATGCGCGAGATAGACGCTTATGCGAAGAAGTACCACGTTGAACTTGTGGGAGGGCTTCAGTCTTTCGGACATCAGGCGAACATACTCAAGCACAAGAAATACGCATTCCTTTCCGAGAACCCCATCAATCCGTGGGTTCTCACCCCCGCGAGAAAAGAAACTTACGAACTGCTCGACGATCTGTATTCGGAAATTGCGCCGACCTTCAATTCGGCTTTATTCAATGTTTCGTGCGACGAGACATACGGGCTCGGTCAGGGGCAATCGAGGAAATTGGTCGAGAAACACGGGTTGGCATGGGTTTACGCGAGGCACATAAACAGGATCAACGACCTCCTCGCCAAGCGCGGAAAAAGGATCATGATGTGGGCGGACATAGCGTTGAAACATCCGGACATCATTTCGATGATTCCTGAAAATGTGATATTCCTGCCGTGGGCGTACGATGCGCGAGACAGTTTCGACGACATGCTCGAACCGATCCGCTCTTCCGGGCACGAATTCATAGTCTGCCCGGGAGTCAATTGCTGGAGCAGGATGTTCCCGAACACGAAAGTGGCGTCGGTGAATATCGGCAACTTCGCCCGGGACGGAGCGAAATACGGGGCGCTCGGCCTGCTCAACACAACGTGGGACGATGACGGGGAAAACCTCTTCGGCTACAACTGGCAGCCGGTCGCATGGGGCGCCGAATCGAGTTGGAACCCCGGAACGGCCGATCTGCAGAGGTTCTCCAAATCGTTTTCACAAGCTTTTTACGCGACCAATGACGGTGCTGTTTCTCTCGGCGTGGATCAACTCTCCTCCGCCTCACAGCTAACGGACTATGCGAACCTGAGCGATTCATATTACTGGGACTGGCCGGCATGGACGCGGTTCCCCGGATATAAGTCCGGCCTCGCGGACGCTGAACGGCTTCTGAAGTATTCCCGCAAGGCGGAATCGTTCTTCATAAATGCTAAGAAAACCGCGACTGAAAACACGGACAATCTCGAATTCCTGATTTTCTCGGCCCGAAGAATTGAAGACCTCGCGTTCAGAAGGATCGCTTACATGGAGTCCGCCGCGGCATATCGCTGGGCGTATGAAAACCAATCTTCAGGCCGGAACGATGAAGTGCTCGCCGCTCTGGACAAGATAAAATCCGATCTCGACGCCGTTTATTCCGGGGTCGATCGGATCGAAGCCGCGTACCGGAAGGTCTGGGCAATGGAAAATCGACCCTATTGGCTTGAGAAAAATATAGAAAAATTCGACGGGCTCAAGAAGAAAGTCGGAGACTCTCGTTCGAAGTTTCTAATGGTTTATGCTGATTTCAAGAAAACCGGATTGCTGCCCGTGCCTGAAGAGGTGGGACTTTCTTTGCCGGGCGCGGCTAAGAAGTAATTGCATTTCTCCGGTGTGGCGCCGGAGCTGAGGTTGAAGCTCCGGAAGAGGATGGTTTCAACCCTAATCCGCCGATTGCGGTTTCAATCGGAAAGGCGCACGGGATGGATTGTGCCGAAAGAAAAAAGAGGACGTTCGCCCGTTGCCGCGAAATGTGGGAGCGGTTGTATCCGGATGTCAAAAAGCTGGAGACTTATTTCCGGTGGATGTACGACGAATCGATAGGGGAGGGCG
>JAKLIR010000548.1 GCA_022709505.1 bacterium
CCTGAAACGGTTTCCGAAGATATTGTGGCAGTAGATGCACCTGTACGGACAAGCCCGAGAAGTGAAAATGCTCATGTATTTTCTTTTTCCGAGAATGCAGAAACTCGAATATCGATGGTAGATTTCCATATCGACGGATTTCCATGAAGGAAACGGAAGATCGTCGGGATTCTCCACGTAATCCCGTCCCGGGTCCGCGCCTCCGGCTTGCGTCTTTACTCCGGTTATCCCATCGAGGCCGCGTCCCTCGCGGAAAGCTCTCACGATATTAGCGAACGGTTTTTCACCCTCGCCGCAAACAACTGCGGAGATGTTATCATCGGAAAGGACTTCGTCCGGGAAACAAGTGGGGTGCGGGCCCCCGGCTACTATCAGAGAATCAGGCAGCACTTTTTTCACTCTTGCCGCAGTTTCGAACAGTGCGTCCGCATGTACGGACATTGAGCTGATGCCGACGATATCCGCTTCGTGTTCCAATGCCGCTCTCACGGGATCCGAGCCGTTTTCCGCCACTTTCATGTCGAATATCTTGACGTTTGTTCCGGGCGTTTCTCTTTCGAGATATGATGTAAGATACATCAGTCCGAGAGGGTGGGATCTGAAGAGGTAATCCTTCGAGTTAGCCCCCGCGTGAACAAGCAATATTCTTGTTTCTTCCATTAAAATCACTGTTCCGGATGTCGTGCTTTTTAGAAATTCGCCTGTATGACGCCTTCGAAAAGATTACCGGTGAAGTTTCTATCCGACTCTTTAGAGTTCTTGGACTGCGAAATTCTGTAGAACATATTGAGAGAGAGAATCTCGCTAAGTTTATTTTCAGCGCCGAGTTCGTAAGTCCTTGATGTTTCCGATATCAGGCCTTTGCGGGACAAGTCCTGAAACAGCAGCCATTGATTTCTGCCGGCCGCGGGTTTCCTGCCGATGCGGGACTTTATAGTGGAAGTGTCGTACGAGCCTCCCGCGCCGCCGGCGGCTGAAAAGGAATCCGTCTGATACGTTGTTGAATAGTTCCAAATCGGGGACGGGTCATAAGTGGCGACCAAGTTCCATCCCGAAGTGCTCGATGAGTTGGTTCCTCCGGACGTCCTGCTGTCGGTCTGCGTGCCGGTGAGTCCGGCGGTGATGCTCAAGGGGTTCCCCGGGGGCCTGAATTCGAGACTGTACCTTTGAGTTGAAGATTTCGTGGATGAATTGTCCCCCACGTATGTTTGAGTCATCGAAAAGACGGGGCTGAAAGTGAGCGCCTTGTTGATAAGGAAAGCCGTCGTGTACTGAGTGCTCTTGGAGCCGGATGACGGCCCGTTCACGCTCGGGTTGTCTTGTTGCGTGAAGTTGACCTGTAGCGTTTTCACTCTGCCGAACGGTCGCGAAGTGAGCATGAGCCTCGATTGATTGATGGAGCGTGGAGCTATCGTGGGGCGCGAATCTTTCGTGCTTTGAGTATCGAGGTCGGCCGAAAGCATAAGCATCTCGACAGGCATCCATTTCACCGTCGTGTGGCGTGAACTGTTGGAGGACGAGAAACTCGCGGCCGTGCTGTTCGTGTCCACATCGCTCGATGTGAATTGAGTCCCGAGGGAAAGTTTTCTCGAAGGTGAGTAGTTGAGTCCGAACGAAGTGTTCGTCGTTGAATTATTCGCGCCGGCCGGAGTTTGGTCATTGTATGACGAAGTCATCCTGCCGAAGGAAACGTCCGCGTTTTTCAGGAACTTCAGAGGCATCGCGAGCTGTATGGAAAGGCGGTCGTCGTTGTTGTCGGTCTGGCGCGGGGAATAGTCGTCCGAAGAGTTGCGAGTGCTGTAATCGATGTTGAAGTTCGTGATCTGTTTCGATTTGAACGTCATGGCATAACGCTGTTGTGAAGTCGAGCGGGAGTGAGTTTCATTGATATCGAGCGCGTTATCGACCGACAGCCAGTCCGCCGAAAAGGTCAGGTTCTTCGTAGCCATGAAGTCGAGTCCGTAAATCATCTTGCCCGTTTCGAGATTCGCCTCGCCTCCGATCGGTTTGAACCGCGTGTCCGCCGTCTCGATGGATGCGTTCGCACGGATGCGTTCGTCTTTGTAGGTGGCTTCAAGGTGGTCTCTGTAGCCGGAACTGAGAGATGAAGTTATGGGCGGCGTATATTGATAATCGGCGATTATGACGGTCCCCGCGGGAATGTTCTTTTGCAGCATGAGCTGTCCGCGCGTTCCGTCAA
>JAKLIR010000549.1 GCA_022709505.1 bacterium
TTTTTTATCCGGATTGGTTATTCCGCCCAGCTTCCAATACGGGTGCGTGAACTGGTTGATGTTCATATTGGTGGGAACGAGTTTCAACCTTTTCAAATTAACCTTGACGATCTTGATCAAATCCGGATCGGTCTTGAAACCATCCCCATGAAAAACGGCGTCGTGAAACTCGATCCCTTCGATCCCGGCAGCCGCCACCCTTTCCATCTGGCTCACTATCCCCGAGTCGCAGCAATTGTTCAATGAATACCCTGTCGTGGCGAACCGGTCGCAGAAATCACCCGCGCACCAATGCCCCGCCGCAAACCTTATCCCGAAATCCTTGAAGAATTCCGTGACAGCGGCCCCCTTAATGTATCCCCTGTACTTCTTGTCCAGCTTTTCGAGATTCCCTTTGGTAACCTTCATCCTCGTCACCTCGCCTTGTCGTTTTCAGGCAGCAGAGCCGCCCATTTTTTTAGCGCCGGATACATCGCCCGATATGCCTCAAGTCTTTGTGTGTATTTATCGGCCCTCGATCTCACCGGTGTATATTTTTTCTTTTTTCTGACAGCCGCCGCCACCGCGCGGTCGTATGACTTATAAACCCCGGCCCCTATGCCTGCAAGCATCGCCGCTCCGAGCGCCCCGGCCTCGGACACGTCGAGGGAAACCACGGGCCGCCCGAACACGTCCGCCTTCAGCTTGAGCCAGTACTCCGATCTCGCGCCGCCGCCGATCGCATTCAATTCCTTGACCTCCACGCCCGCGCTTTTCAGCATCTCGATGTTCATCCTTATCTCCATCGACACGCCTTCGAGAATCGCGCGCACCACTTCTCCCCTCGTGGTTTCGAGCTTCAATCCAAGCATAGCGCCGAACGAATCCGGATCGAAATACGGCGTGCCGGAAGATGTGAAATGCGGAAGCACCATCAGGTTTGTCGGCTCCTCAGGCGCTTCAGAAAGCAACACGTCATATATGTCGCCGCCGGATTTCTCGACCTCTTTACGCTCGGCCGCAGTGAATGTGTCCCTGAACCATTTCAGCAGGGAGCCTCCCGTGAAATTGTATGCGAGCGTCGCGTACATACCCGGCACAACGTGCGGCGAACAACAGAAATTGTTCCGCAGCATCCTCGCGTTAACCACTGCTTCTGCGAGCCCTATCGTCACACACTCCACCGTTCCGGTCGAATCACAGGCAAGTCCGGGTTTTATCACCCCTGAGCCGAAGGCCGCGCATAACTGATCGTGCCCTCCCGCGACAGCTATAACCCCACGCTTAAGTCCGAGCTTCGAGGCTGCGACCGCCGGCACCTCGCCGACGATGGCGCCCGACGCCGCGGGTCTCGCGAACATTCCTTCATCCATCGCGGCCGCTTCAAGAACTTGCGCATCCCATTCCTTCTTGTGGATGTTGAACGCCATCGTCCGGGCCGCGAGCGAGTAATTGATAACGGGGTCCAAACCGAGTGAGTTGAAAAACAAATCCTCGAACAAGAGGAACTTCCGGGCGCTTCTGAAAAGAGCCCGGTTGTGTTTTCTGAGCCACAGCATCTTACAGATCGTGAATATATGTTTCGGCGGCGCGCCGGTCTTTCTGAACAGAGTTCCTCTCCCGACCTTTTCCGAGAGAAAATCGTTCTCGTCGCACCCGCGCGTGTCGAAACCGATGATCGCCCTGTCAAGTATTCTTCCGGCGGCGTCAACCGGAGCGGCCGCCTCGCCGAGAGTGGAAACACTCAAAGCGGTGATCGGATCCCTGCGCGCGGCTCGCGCGGCTTCCGCGAGCGCATCGTGAGCATCATGGATCACCCTCGCCGCGTCGAGCTCTATCCATCCGGGCTTTGGAAAACACAGAGGATACTCGCGATATGCCTGCCCGATCACACGCCCCTCGGTGTCGAAAACCGTGGCCTTGGCCCCCGATGTTCCTATGTCGATTCCAACGAGACTCATTCGGCCCCTCCGCTGATTTCATTTCGGCCCAACCATATCTCACGCCTTATACGATGCGAACCTCTTTTCATTCCTTCGTCGTCATGGGATCCGTGAACTCGCACGAACCGATTAGCCCGTAGTCCGTTATATCGAGAAGAAGAGGCGTCACGGAAACAAAACCTTCTCCCGTGACCATGCTGTCGGTGGGCTTGTCAGACTTGTCCCTGATGAGCTGACCCGTGACCCAATAATACGTCTGTCCCCT
>JAKLIR010000055.1 GCA_022709505.1 bacterium
TCTTCATGATTTACACCTCATAGATATTCAGTATCCGTAGCCGCCCCTTTTTCATGTGGCGCGCTTTGTTCCGGTTTCGCCCTTCATTGATGAATAATGTGATCTGATTATACATCGGAAACGAGTTATCGAAAAGTCAAGCTTGCGGCACACTGTGGAGATGTGTCACGACAATTCGTGGCACGCCATATTCGATAATCTGTATAGATGACTCGAAAGTTGGAGAAAATGCTGTTTTAGGCGTATGTTGAGTTATAATTTAATGATTAATCTTCACGAAGAAAGATAATTTTGAGAATTGAAATAGAGTTGGGATTCGAACGTTATTTCAACGTATTCTGAATGTATATAATAATTAATCGAACGCTTAATAATTGGAGTTCATGATGCCGGACAGGGATGTAAAGACTGTTAAGGACCAGATATTTTTTCAGTATGCAAAAATTATCACACGCAGCGCTTTAGGGTACGAGAACGGTAGCGAAGCAAAGAAGAATGATTATGGTTTTATAAAGAAACGATTCAGAATGCTTCAGTCCGGCGAAATATCATGGTCCGATATCCTTCGGGAGGACAAACAATTCGTGGAGTCGGAGAAGAAGTGTGCCTACTGTGGGCGGGAAGAAGACCTTTCATGGGATCACATAGTTCCGAAATCACTTAAAATTAAGCCGGAGTGCGGGGAGTGTGACGCGATCCAGAGCATCCACAATCAAGTATGGGCGTGCATGCGGTGCAACTCGGCGAAAGGGAATCGCGGCCTGTACGCTTTTTATCGATCAATGATGCCTGAGGAAAAGAAGTTTTACGATCTCTTACCTTCGCTGGTGGAGAAGAAATACCTCAAGACTATTTACCAGTGCCACGTGTGTGCCGGAACGCTGGATTCAAAGGATGCCAACGGTGACGGGATAGTTGACGTTTTCGACGTGGATACCGCAATTGCGAATTTCGTTTGAGAGAAATCGTTGTTTACGATAAAACAAACTATTCAAGATTCCGTCGGGTATAACATCATGGAATCTAAGCCGTCGGTTATGAGCTGTATCTCATACTCCTTTAATTTTAGAACAGTGATGCCTCTTGAGATGAAAGTGGAATGCCTCGATGGAGCTTGAATTCATGTGAAACGCATATATTTTCTGACTACGTTTGCGTTTTCAGAATTGGTTAATTTTTCCAACAATGTGAAAGCCACATCGATTGCCGTCGCCGGGCCTGTCGATGTTATTATGTTTTTGTCGATCACAATTGGTCTGTCCAGAACGATTGCACCGTAACCTTCGAGTTCTTTTCTGCGCATGCTTTCAAAATCATAGGTAGTCGCGTTCCTGTTTTCGAGCACTCCTGCTTTACCGATGGGTAGTGCTCCAACACATACTGATGCTATTAATTTGTTCTCGTTGTCGAATTCGCGAATAAGATTCAAAAAACGTTCGTCGTAAGCATCTTCGTAAAAGCCCGCTTCTTCAAAACCTCCCGGGATTGCCAAAGCGTCGAAATCATGGCTGATTTGCGAAAATTTCAGTTCAGGCCGTACGATCATATTCCATGTGCATTTGATTTCATTTCTCAAACCGGTTGTTACCAGAGTTACCGGCTCATTTCCGTATGCCCTGCTCCAGCCGAATACATCAGTAAACGCGCTTGCTTCATATTCCTCGAAACCCTGTGAAAGGAATAAAATTACTTTTTTCATTTTTAGCCCTCTTTTCTTCTATCAGTAATTATAGACAAACTCATTGTGATTCAAGGGAATTATTCATTACATACTCAATAAAATAATTAATGTTCGATTTAGTCCTATAAAAGATCGATGAGGCGATTTCGAAAGGTTTTTGATATGAGATGCTCTTGAAAATGATATCGTTCACCGATGACGTGTGATCGAAACGAAGTTGGAAAAAGGATTTTTTTCGTAAATGGTTGTCAAGTCAACTAAACTCAACTAAACTCTAATAAACTCAAATAAATATTATTAGTAGATTTAAGCAGCCGTTCTCGCATTGAAAAGCAAATCGCGTGTGTTTGAAAAAGAATAAATATTGAATTTTTGAGGCATTCGCGCAGATGAAGACGAAGTGCGAGATAAAAAAAGCGCAAGAAGTCGTAGCCTTCATGAGATTGCGTATTTGTAACGCACGATGCCGTAATATTCCAAAGTTCAAAATAGGCAAGGGTTGGCGTTTACGGAAAAAAGACCTGATTCCGCTGAACATGCAAATGCCTGTCATGATGTTTCAAGAACCTTTTCCGGCTAAGAAAATGATTTCATCCGTTCTCATGGATTCGAATGGTTGATCCAAAAGTGACAACAGACATTCTCACCGAACAGCATTTGCAGGCAGGTGTTAAAAATGAACATACATAAACAGATGGATACTAATCAAGTCGTTTTGTTCACAATGGATGAACCTCGATACGCTATAAATCTTTCTTCTGTCGAGAGGGTTGTTCGGGCGGTCGAGATTACTTTGCTGCCAAAAGCGCCTGAAATCATTCTTGGTGTGATAAATGTTCAAGGCAGGATCATTCCAGTGATCGACGTTCGCAAACGCTTCAGGATGCCGTCGCGTGAAATACGATTAGAAGATCGTTTTATCATCGTGCGCACTTCCCGGCGGACCGTTGCGCTGGTGGTTGACTCCGTGTCCGGGATTCTCGAACTTACTGACAGCGAACTGGTGAGCGCCGAAAAATCTCTTCCTTTTGCTGAACACATACAAGGTGTTGCTATGACAAAGGACGATATTGTTCTTATTTACGACCTTGAACGTTTTCTTTCACTTGATGAAGAGAAGATGCTCGACGATGCATTGTCCGGAGGGTTGGAATGATAGACACCCCCTCAACTAACTTGATATCATAATTGAGTGATTTAGTTGAGGATAAAATGGCATTGCATTTCCCAAAAGAAAGGTGGAACGATCTGAGCCGCCGAGCAGTAGAAGCGGCAAAGGAGTTCGGATTTTCAAGCGTGGAATCATTAGTTCAATGGTTGGTCGCATCACCATTGACAACTGAGCAGATCGAGTTGCTGGCGAGTCACCTTACAGTCCACGAAACATATTTCTGGCGCGAGCCGCAGGTATTCGACGCACTCACGGAGCACATTCTTCCGGAACTGATCCGTTCTCGGCAAGGGATTGGAAGAATACTTAGGATCTGGAGCGCGGGTTGTTCGACCGGAGAGGAACCGTACTCAATAGCGATAGCGCTTCGCAGGGCGATTCCCGAAATAAAAGACTGGCATATCACAATTCTCGCGACGGACATCAACCCTCGAATGGTGCGAAGAGCTTTGGTCGGCGTGTACGGCGAATGGTCATTTCGCAATGCTCCGCAATGGCTGAAGGAGGGATATTTTCGTCAAAAAAAGAGCGGGAAATACGAGATTTCGCCGGATATACGGAAAATGGTGAAATTCGGATATCTGAATCTGGCGGAAGATATTTATCCGTCGCCGCTAAACAATACGAACGCCATGGACGTCGTTTTTTGCAGGAACGTGCTTATGTATTTTACAACGAAGCGCGCGGAAAAGGTCGTAAAGTGTTTTCACCAGTCTCTCGTTGATGAAGGCTGGCTTATTGTTAGTTCAAGCGAACTATCGCAGCAGATGTTTTCCGGTATGACATCCGTCTATTATCCCGGTGCGATCGTCTATAGAAAAAGCGATAAGGAATACGTTCGTCCGGAAATCTTCCATATCACTTCCACGGCCGCTCAAAATGTTCCTTTTTTCAGATCGATTGCATTGGCGGTTGAAACACCTGAACCGCAATTCCAACTCAACACAGACAGCCGTGAACAGATCTCCGAAAACACGTTTTCTTCGAATATTGAGATAGCGGAGAGTCAAAATGTCATCAGTCACGAAATACGAGAAGAAATAATTAGTGAGAATCATGACGAAATGACACCGTGTATTGATGCACAAACGGTTCGTGAGCTTGCAAACCGGGGTAAACTCACGGAAGCTCTTGCGGCGTGCGAAGTCGCCATAGCCGCCGACAAACTCGATGCAAGACTGTATTATCTTCGTGCGACAATATTACAAGAACAGAATTCAGAAGAAGATGCAATTGTTTCGCTCAAGCATGCGCTTTATCTCGACCCGGATTTCGTGTTGGCGCATTTCTCAATGGGAAACATATTAATGCGCCGGGGAAACGTGCGGTCCGCAAGGAGGCATTTTAAGAATGCTCTTGATCTTTTGAATAGATACCGGAAAGAGGACGCTCTCCCCGAATCTGAAGGACTGACGGCCGACAGGTTCAAGGAAATAATTAACGCCACAATTATGGTTGGAGCATCGGCATGAAAAACAAACATGACGAGACCCGTGAAAACAAAGAGGAAATAGTTGAAAGCAGCAGCATTCAAAACTCCATGGATGTATCGCGGGAAACAAAATCATGCAGTGCAGCGCCGGGCGCTGAAGAAAAAAGGTCCATTCTTAAATCGCGTGCTCACGAACTTGCGCGTGAAACCGAAAAGGCTGTCGAGGGACGTAATTTTATCGATATCATTGAATTCCGGCTTGCGTATGAAAACTATGGTATCGAATCTTCATTCGTACGCGAAGTGTATCCCCTGTCGAACTTCACACCGGTGCCCGGAACACCGCCGTTTGTTCTCGGCATTGTCAACGTTCGCGGACAGATCCTTTCGGTTGTCGATCTCAAGAAATTCTTCAGTCTGCCGGAAAAGGGTTTGGGTGAACTCAACAAGGTAATTATCATACGAAACGAATTGATGGAGTTTGGGATTCTGGCCGATATCATTGTCGGTTCGCGGTCGATTTCGCTCGATGCAATGCAGGCGGCGCCGCCGACGATCACAGGGATAGGCGCCGAGTATTTGAAGGGGATTTGCGAAGAGCGCCTGATCATTCTCGATGCTGAAAAGATACTGAGCGATGAAAATATCATTGTTCACCAAGAGATAGATTAAAAGGAAAAAGGGGGACCTCGTCATGCTTAGCAATATGAAAATAGGAACGCGATTGGCATTTAGCTTCGGGCTTATGCTTTTATTGATGGTGGCTGTTATCGTTATAGGCCTGAAGGAAATGCAAGTAATCAATAAGGAACTTGATACGATTGTGAAAATCGAAAATGTCCGAACGCAAATCGCTAATACCCTGATAGATCAAGCGCGGGAATCGGCTGTTCTGGTAAGAGGAACTTTATTGATGATTTACTCGAAACAACCGATTAAAAGAATTGAAGATAACATGGTAAAATACCGAAACAACAGGATAGAGTACAACGAAAACGCCGAGAAGATGAAAAGTTTATTCGAGAAGAACGACTATGAATCTATAAATATGTTCAAAAAAGTGGAGGAGTCTGGAAGAATCGCCCAAGAAAATAAAGAAAAAGTGATCCAACTGGCTTTATCCGGAAAAGTGGATGACGCAACAAAACTATTGTTCGGGACTGCTTATCCGAGCGTACAACAATCGATTAAGGACTTGAAGGAGCAGATAGAATTAGAGAATGAGCACATGAGAGAACGTTTCAGTATCGCGCAAGCAACGTATTCAAGCGTTCGCATGTATATGTTTACGGCGGGGTTTATCGCCGTTGTGCTTGGCTTGGTGCTGTCAATTTTCCTGACCACAAGTATTACTAAGCCTTTGAACCTGAGCATCCAAGCGGCGAACAGAATTGTTTCAAAAGACCTTACGGTGGATCTCTCAACTCACAAGAAGCGCGGTGACGAAGTAGGAGTCATGATACAAAGCTTCAGTAGAATGGTTGACACTCTTAGAGATCATTTGCAGGAGATTCGGGAAAGCGCGAACGTACTATCGAGTTCCTGCACCGAAATACTCGCCGCGACAACTCAGGTCGCATCCGGCTCCATGGAGTCCGCCACGGCTATAAGTGAAACCACCACCACCGTGGAAGAAGTGCGGCAGGCGGCGCAATTATCTTCGCAGAAGGCGAAAAATGTCTCGGACAGTGCGGTGCGAGTGGCGCAGACGTCTCAAGCCGGCCGAAAATCAGTTGATGAGACCATCGCCGGAATGAACAACATCCGTACTCAGATGGAGTCCGTGGCGAACACCATAGTAAGCTTGAGCGAACAGAGCCAATCCATAGGTGGAATCATTGCTTCGGTCACCGACATAGCGGATCAGACCAATCTTCTCGCGGTCAACGCAGCCATCGAGGCCGCCAGAGCCGGAGAACAGGGAAAAGGGTTTGCCGTTGTGGCTCAAGAGATCAGGAGTCTGGCGGAACAATCGAAGCAGGCTACAATGCAGGTTCGCGGCATTCTGAACGACATACAGAAAGCCACCAGTGCGGCGGTTATGGCGACTGAACAGGGAACCAAGGCCGTGGAAGCAGGCGTGAAACAATCGGCGCAGACCGGGGATTCGATACGAATGCTGGCTGAAACCATTGATGAAGCGATGAAGGCGACCACACAGATTGTGGCGTCCAGCCAGCAGCAGGTAGTGGGAATGGATCAGATCGGAGTTGCCATGGAAAATATCAATCAGGCCGGAGCGGAAACCGCGACAAGCATGAGACAGTCGGAAACGGCGGTAAGAAATCTTCATGATCTCGGACAGAAACTAAAAGGCTTGGCGGAGCAGTTCAAGGTATAAGGCGGGGTTAAACGATGGACCCTAAAGATAAAGAATTCCTCAAACGGCTTCTCGCGACGTTCAGAATCGAAGCTGATGAGCACATACGCACGCTCCGTTCCAACCTCATCGAGTTCGAACAAACTCAAGATGAGAATACGAGCGCGGCCATAATCGAAACCATGTTCCGCGAGGCTCATAGTCTCAAGGGCGCGGCTCGTTCCGTGAACCTGAAGGACATAGTGTCGATATGCCAACCTTTGGAGAGCGCATTCGCGGCGTTGAAACGGAAGGATATATCTTTATCGCGGGAGATGTGCGATCTGTTTCACGATGCGGTAAACAGCATCGAGCGTTATGCATCAGCCGCTGATGTCGAGCAAACTACACAGAAAGATCAAGTTAAACAAAGAGAACTGATTCGGCTACTATCTGATATTTCGGAAGGCATTGCCGCTCCGGCGAAAACGCAAGCGCCGGAACAGGTTGCGGAAACATCGGACGTTGAATATGAGACGGGTCCCGCTATTCCTGCTCTTAACGACGCAAAAACCTCTCCGAGTACACAGATCGAAAAGAAATCGAGTCTCGCGGAAACAGTGAGAATATCCACGGACAGGTTGGCCCCCCTACTCCTCCAAGCCGAAGAAATGATTATGGTCAAGATTGCGGCAACTCAGAGGGTAGTTGAATTGCGAGAGATTGAGCAAAAACTTGGCTTGTGGAAGAAGGAATGGGCGGAATTGAATGGTTGCAGGTCGGGCGCGAGTGGTGCAAGTGAGTCTCATAGGAATGATTTGTTTGAGTGGAACGAGGCGCGCTTGAACGGGATACAGAGTCGGCTGGCGGAATTAACACAGATGGTAGAGCAGGACCAGCGAAACGTGAGGCGGATGGTTGACGAGCATCTCGAGGCGACGAAGAAAATCCTAATGCTTCCGGTGGCATCCCTCTTGGAGGTTTTCCCCGCCTTCGTTCGCGATCTCGCCCGCAGTCAGGGAAAAGATGTTGATTTGGTAATACGCGGAGCTGATATCGAGATCGATAAGCGGATACTCGATGAACTTAAAGATCCGCTGCTCCATATCATTCGGAATTGTGTTGACCATGGAATGAGAAAAGCCGCTGAACGAGAGAGTGAGAACAAACCTCAGCGCGGAACTATCACGCTTGGCTTCAGCATAAAAGACAGCCGGCGGGTGGAAATTGTCATATCGGATGACGGAGTCGGCGTCGATGTGGAGAGGGTTCTGTCGGCAGCGATAAAGGCCGGAATTGTTTCGCCTGAAGCGGCAGCTAAACTGGAGCATTATGATGCGTTGTCGCTAATTTTTCAATCGGGTGTCTCCACGAGCCCTATTATCACGGACATATCGGGCCGCGGACTGGGATTGGCGATTGTGCGCGAAAAGGTGGAGAAGCTCGGCGGACATATTTCCGTGGAAACTAATATCAGCGCCGGAACGACGTTCCGTCTTCTCCTGCCGCTGACGCTCACGACATTTCAAGGTGTGATCGCGCGGGCGGGCGAAAGCGTATTTGTTTTCCCAACAATAAACACTGAATGTGTGATGAGGGTGAATTCAGACGACGTTATGACTATCGAGAACCGTGAAACCATTCGTCTGAATGGACGGATTATATCGATGGTCGAACTTGCATCAGTACTGGAATTGCCAATGTACGGCGCTGAATCCCGGAAAGCGGAAGGAGTCAACGCTTGTGTCTCATCCTACACACCAATTGTGGTTCTGGCGTCAGCCGATAAGCGTATCGCTTTTAAGGTGGACGAGGTTATCGGCGAACAGGAAATATTGATGAAAAGCCTCGGAAAACAATTGAGCCGGGTGCGAAACATTGCAGGAGCAACTGTTTTCGGTTCAGGAAAAGTTGTACCAGTAATAAACGTCTCCGATCTCATCAAATCGGCGTTACGCTCCGGCGGCAGGGCTAAACAAGCGGCTGTTGTCGATAAACCTGATGTCAGAACCGGGAACATTCTCGTGGCTGAGGATTCGATCACATCGAGAATGTTGATAAAGAACATTCTGGAAACAGCAGGTTACAGGGTCGTGACGGCCGTGGACGGGATAGACGCTCTCACACAAGTTCGTAGCGGGGAATACGATTTGGTTGTTTCTGATGTGGATATGCCGAGGATGAGCGGGTTTGAACTGACGACGCGGATTCGCGACGACAAGAAGTTTTCGGAATTGCCTATGGTGCTGGTGACCGCGCTTGAATCACGTGAGGACCGCGAGCGCGGTATAGAAGTCGGAGCGAACGCCTATATCGTCAAGAGTAGCTTTGATCAGAGCAATCTGTTGGAAGTGATAAAAAAGCTAATATAAAAATATCATATCGGAGTATTCAATGGTCAGGGTTATGGTGGTTGAAGATTCACCGGTGGCGAGGGAATTGCTTGTTCACATACTCACATCCGATCCCGCGATACAAGTGGTCGGCGTTGCCGAAAACGGTATGAAGGCTATTGAAATGGTCGGGCGAAAGCGTCCGGATGTAATAACCATGGACATCCACATGCCTAAAATGAACGGGATTGAAGCAACCCGCAAAATCATGGAAACGCAGCCGACCCCCATCGTCATCGTAAGTGCAAGCACGGGCGCGCAGGAGATCGCCGGCACTTTCCGATTGATTGAGGCAGGCGCGCTGGTTGTTGTCAGTCGCCCGCCGGGTATCGGCCATCCGGAATACGAGGCTGACGCGAATAATCTCATCCGTACGGTAAAGCTCATGTCCGAGGTCAAGGTCGTAAGACGAATAAGGCATGAGGCGCCGGCGTCTGACTCCGCATCGCAATCAACTATTAAACGAAAAGAGATTGCATCCGGACTGAAAGTGATTGCGATCGGTGCTTCCACCGGCGGGCCTTTGGCGCTGAAGACAATCCTTTCGGAATTACCAAGAAATTTGCCTGTTCCCATCCTCATAGTTCAGCACATTGCGATAGGTTTTACGGGAGGCTTTGTCGAATGGCTTGCCGGTTCATCGAATTTCCCGCTGAGCATCGCTTCTCAAGGAGAGTACCTAACGCCGGGGCATGGTTATGTTGCACCGGATGGGTTTCAGATGGGAGTTGGAAGCGATCAACGCATCATTCTCAGTGACCATCCAACTGAGAATGGATTACGGCCGTCGGTGGCATACCTTTTTCGTTCCGTTGCTGATGTATTCGGCCCGAACGCGGTTGGTGTTTTACTGACAGGAATGGGGAAAGACGGTGCGGAAGAACTGAGATTGATGAAAGACAAAGGCGCCGTAACAATTGCGCAGGACTTGGAAAGTTCTGTGGTGCATGGTATGCCGGGTGAAGCGATCAAATTGGACGCGGCAAAGTATATCTTACCTCCGGAAGGCATTGCTGAAATCTTAACTGCGCTCACGTGAGAGCCGAAAGAGAGGCGCAAATGACTAAAAAGAATAAGGATGCTGAAAATACAATCGATATACTCATAGTCGAAGACAGCCCAACTCAGGCTATGGAACTCAAATACCTTCTTGAAAAACATAACTACAAAATCACTATTGCTGAAAACGGAAGGCATGCCGTCGCGTATCTGGAAAGACATAAGCCTCATCTTGTCATAACGGACATAGTAATGCCCGAGATGAATGGATACGAGCTTTGCAAGCATATTAAAGCGGACTGTTGCATGGAAAACATTCCGGTGATTCTTCTAACATCTCTTTCGGATTCAAATGATGTGCTTGAAGGGCTGGCATGCGGCGCCGATAATTTTATAACTAAGCCGTATAATGAAAATTATCTTATCCCCAGCATAGAACAGATCCTCGCAAACAGAAAATTAGTTAAGAGTGAACGTGTTCGAGTCGGAGTTGAAATTACTTTCGCAGGTAAACGACGATTTATCACCGCGGATCAACAGCAGATGCTCACTCTGCTCATATCCACCTATGAAGCTGCGGTAAATAGAAACAAAGAACTGATCCAAACTCAGGATGAATTGAAATTGCTGAATGAGCAACTGGAAGACAAAGTCGCGGAGAGAACGGCGGCGCTATCGGCGGAAATCGTCGAGCGCAAACGGGCCGAGGAAGCACTGGAAAACCAGAATACCATGTTGTACACCCTGATAAACAGTTCCGAAAAAATATTAATATTCTCTCTCGATGAGAAGTTTTGCTATACCGCTTTCAACGAGAACCATCGTCATGAAATGCGAAAAGTTTGGAACGCCGAAATCGCCGCCGGTATGAACATACTGGATTTGATGACCATACCTGAGCTTAAAGATAAAGCGAGGCAAAGCATGGAACGCGCGATGAAGGGCGAAGCGTTCATGGAAATCCAGTTTCAGCCGATTTTAGACGTTTATTACGAATTCAACTGGAATCCAATTCGAAGAAACGACGGAAAAGTCATGGGAATCACAACGTTCATTCAAGATATAACCGCACGTATGCGAACGGAAGAAGCTCTGAAAAAATCCGAGGAACAATTCAGGCAGTCCCAGAAAATGGAAGCCGTGGGAAGACTGGCCGGAGGTATCGCGCACGACTTCAACAACATGCTCGCTGTAATAAATGGTTATACGGGAATGATAATCAAGACTTTAAAGCCGAGCGATCCGTTGCTTTATGATATGAAGGAAATTCTTAAGGCAGGAGAACGGTCCGCCGACCTGACAAGACAACTCCTCGCATTCAGCCGAAGGCAGCCGCTTGCGCTTGAAATATTCGATGTCAACCAGATCGTTAATAATATCGAGCCGATGATACGCAGACTTATTGGTGAAGATATTGATTTTATCGCGCATACATCCGACGGCCTCGGAAAGATTAAGGCCGACCCCGGACAAATCGAGCAGGTATTGATGAACCTTGTAGTCAATGCGCGAGACGCCATGACCGGCGGCGGAATGCTCACAATCGAAACAGCCAATGTCGAGCTGGACGAAGAGTACGCGGCTAATCACTCAGAGGTAACACCCGGGCGGTATGTTATGTTGTCCGTGACGGACACCGGTTGCGGAATGGACGACGAGACGATGGAACATATTTTCGAGCCGTTTTTCACAACAAAAGAATCCGGTAAGGGCACCGGGCTCGGGTTGTCAACAGTATATGGAATTATAAAGCAGAGCGGCGGGAATATCTGGGTTTACAGTGAACCCGGCAAGGGAACAACTTTTAAAATATATTTGACTCAAGTATTTTCGACTGCTGAGTCGTCGAAACGCGAGAAGAAAAAGGAAAAACCGGCTATGGGAACGGAAACGATTCTCATAGTCGAGGACGAAGAAGGCGTGCTTAACATGATCAAACGAGTTCTCCAGTCAACGGGATATACGATTCATACGGCGGCACACGGCGGTGAAGCACTGCTACTATGCGAGCGCATCGGGAAATCAATCCAACTTTTAATAACGGATGTTGTC
>JAKLIR010000550.1 GCA_022709505.1 bacterium
ATCAACCGAAACCCTTTTCGAAACGCTCAAATCACCATACGACGCCATACGCAACGCCGCGCTCGACGCTTTCGCCTACTACCCCAAAACCGCTACTTCCGGGAACGATTTCGAACAGAAAATCACCGAATACATACTTCGGGAAATCCATTCCGCACATTCCTTCAACCTCGCCTGCGCCTACTTCGGCGCCAAGACCGACAACCGGCCTCCCGACGTCTTCATGGGCGCGCTCAAGGAATTTCGAACATCCTGCGTGGACCGCGTCTTCAAGGCGCTCGCCCTCATTCATGACAAGAAAACGATTCACGGCATCCACGCAAAACTCTCTTCGGACGATTCGAAGCTGAAACCGATAGCTCTCGAAGCTCTCGACAACATAGGGAAAAAAGAAATCACGCGCCTGCTCATGCCGCTCTTCGAGGAACGCCCCGCTCCCGAGACGATCGAAGCCTCGAAAAACGCGGCCGGACTCGCCGCACCCGCGGACGACGCCCTTCTTCTGTCACTCTCATCGAACGCTTCGCCTTGGATGAGAGGTTGCGTCGCTTACGCCATAGGCAACACCAAAAACGATAAGTTCAAATCCATAGTGGAAAAATTGAGCTCCGACCCGGACCCGTTTGTTCGCGAGACCGCCGAATGGGCTCTGAATTCCATATAACGCAATTTTACGAGGTGAAACGATGCTTCTTACAATGGAAAAAATCCTCTTTCTGAAATCAGTGCCGATCTTTTCAGGAATGACCGGAGAGGAACTGATGGTGCTCGCGGAAATTGTGGAGGAGATCGAAATAAAGGAAGGCGAAACCGTATTCAGGGAAAACGACCCCGGCGAGGATCTTTTCGTGATCGTTCGCGGCAAAGTGAACATAATCAGATCGGAGGGAACACCCTCCGAAGCCATCATAGCAATGCTCGAAGAGCGCGAATGTTTCGGGGAGATGTCCATCCTCGACGACGAGCCGCGATCCGCCACCGTCCGCACTGCCGCGGACACTCTGCTTCTCAAAATTCAGCAGGACGAATTCCGGGAACTTATCCGCGAAGAGCCCGACGTCGCTTTCAAGGTCTTCAGAGTGTTCACACGCCGCCTCAGAAACGCTCAACCGGAGCCGGAACTCCAACAAGCGCCGATCCAAGGCTCCGTCTGAACACTGATGCATCCCGTTAACCTTTATTCGATTCGCCGCATACCCATTCGACGCGCCTGTAATTTATGCAAATGATTGACTGTGGAATGGAAATATCCAAAATATACTGAAACGATCATCAATGTGATTTTGCTTCTATGGGAACGCACGTCGAAGTCGCATATCGTCGAAGATTTCGGAGGTAGGTCATGATAGGTTGCCATGTGGGAAGACTGTTCCAATTAACAGTTTCCGGCGGTTCATATCAGGAAGGGCTCACCGCCACTGTTCAGGGCGTGCCGCCGGGCATGCTGCTGACCGAACGGGAAATCTACGGCGACCTCCTTCTCAGGAAACCCGGCGCCGACGAGCTTTCCTCTCCGAGGAAGGAACCGGACCTCCCGGTGATTTTCACGGGCGTGAACCCCGCCGACACCATAGAGGGCGCAGGGAATAAGAACCTGACGAACGGAACTCCGTTGACGATCCTCATTCCCAACCTCGACAGGCATTTCGAACACGTTAAGCAGTATCAGGACACAAACCGCACTCCGCGACCCGGACACGCTTCGTACGCCTCATTCATGAAGTACGGCCCGGACGACGACTCGGTCGGCGCAGGGATATTCAGCGGCAGATACACCGCAACTATCGTCGCCGGCGGATATGTGGCGAAACAGGTCCTGAAAACCTTCGGTATTCGCGTGTTCGCATACGTGAAGGAAGCCGCGGGCGTGCGGCTCGGCGATTTCGACCACGACGTCGCTCTCAAACATACGGATTCATACAAAAGAATGCGCTGCGACTTCGACCCGTTCTATCAGGAAATCTACGTGAAAGAACGCATCACGCCGGAAATGCGATTTCTCGAAAAGATGAAGATTTTCGCGGAAATCGAACAGGAGATAGACGCGATCCGCGACAAAGCGCCGAAAGCTTCGCAAGCCGAGATCAAAGATAAATACGGCATTCACAGCGTAATAAACTGTCCCGATTTCGACACGGCCGAAGCAATGGTGGAAG
>JAKLIR010000551.1 GCA_022709505.1 bacterium
CGGCGAATCCTCGGCGAAAGTCGATGTGTGCAACAACCCGAAACGCTGGTCGTGGATCGATTCGCGCACCATCATCGCTCCTACTTTGTGCGTACCGCCGCCGAGCGATTTGGATAGGAGCACGTAATCCGCTTCGTCCATGTCTATGTTGTAGTGGCTGATCGCGAACATCTTGCCGGTTCGCCCCATGCCGCATTGTATCTCGTCGATTATCCACTCGAAACCGTATTTCTTTTTGAGTTGTTCGATCCCGTGTATGTACGAATGATTCGCAAGTCTTATTCCGCCCTCGCCTTGGATTGGTTCGAGTACGAAAGCCGTGAGATTGAGATGCCTTTCCTCGACGATTTTTATCTCGCTGTTTTCAACCGCGATTTTCTTTATCGTGAAGAAACACTCGTTAATTGTTTTTTCGAGTTCGCGAAGGTTGTTGAACTCCACGAACTTCACATCGATCCCGCTGAGGCGAGCGAAAGCCTCCCGGTAAAGAGGGTTCCCGGTGATCCGCACAGCGCCGGTGGTCTTGCCGTGAAACGATCTCTCCGCGCAAATGAATATCGGCTGCATCTGATCCAGAAGCCTCGTCTGCATCAGAATGTCGCCTTCGAGTGAGTCGAACCCCTTTTCGCGGTATTCCTTAGGGAGCCGCACGGTGCTGTGCATCCTGTAATATTCCTTCATCTCCCTGTAGTTGCGATACAGCGATTTCCCTATCTCCAGCATGCGGTTCATTCTGTTGAGCTCCGCATGTTTCATCGCGCATTCCACCGCTTCCGTGCCGCTGTTGGTGAAAAATGTGACCCTCTTCTCTTTGCCCGGAAACACTTTTGAAAGCATTTCGGCGAGCCTTCCCGCCGACTCACGCAGGGAACCCTGCGCATGCAGCGGAACACCGCGCTCGAGCTGTTTCTTTATCAACGCTTTTATTTCGGGATTGTTGTGTCCGAGGATGGTGGAGCCGAACCCACCGGCGAGATCGAGCACTCCGATCTCTTCCCCTTTTTCATTTGAATAATACAAGTAATCGCCATCGCCCCGTATGTATTCGACATCTATTCGAAGCGACTTCATCAGATCGCTCATCACGGGCCGTATATATTCGCCGTACTTGGTTTTCTTGCCTGTCATTTCGGTGTCCTTCCAGCCTTAAGGTATCAATTCCGGCATATAATAGCACACACGAGCGCGGCCCCGCAAACCGGTGTTTCTCAAACTTCACCGGGATTTTTCTCAGGAAAATCCGGGAAATCGTAAAAAGAGCGATCTATAGCGTTCCATCATCGACTCGAACTCGGTCACATACGAAACAGTATGATCCCTCGTTCTCGCTCAATGCGCCTTATATCTAATCTCTTTTTCCGATTTCAATCCACATCGGTGAAAAATTTGGGTTCGCCGCTCGCTCTCTCGATCTCATTCTTTAAAAAAACATTCCGATGAATTATATTTTTGTCACATTGAGAGGGGACCATGGAACATTTCACCGTACCTGACGCCAAGGACATCGATTTATTCAAGAACATCGTCGGAGAAAAATATATTATCACCGGCGGCGACGACATAGAGCCGTACACCCACGATGAGACGGAGGATTTGAGATACGCTCCCGAGGTGGTGCTCAGACCGTCGTCAACAGCCGAGATATCCGCGATAATGGCCCACTGCCACGAACGGGGCATAGCGGTCACGCCGCGCGGAGGCGGCACGGGCTTGAGCGGCGGCGCGTTATGCGTCTTCGGCGGAGTGTGCCTCTCTCTCGACCGTATGAATAAGATTCTCCAGATTGACACGGAAAATCTCATGGCGGTCGTCCAACCCGGCCTGATCGTGCAGACGCTTCAGGAGGAAGTGGAGAAACTCGATCTTTTCTACCCGCCCGACCCGGCGAGCCGCGGGAGCTGCACGATAGGCGGCAACCTCGCGGAATGCGCGGGCGGCGCTCGCGCGATGAAGTACGGCGTCACAAAGGACTACGTGCTCGGAGTCGAAGCCGTTCTACCGGACGGCCGTGTTTTCAGAACGGGCGGCAAACTTCTGAAAAACGTCACCGGTTTCAATCTGACCGGACTGATAGTCGGCTCGGAAGGCACCCTCGCGATCATTACAGAGATCATACTCAAACTGACCCCCCGGCCTCTCTACAGGCGAACGCTC
>JAKLIR010000552.1 GCA_022709505.1 bacterium
TGGGGCTTAAGACGATACCGGCGATCGTCAGGCAGCTTGACGATCAGGATATGATAGAAATAGCGTTCATCGAAAATCTCCAGAGAGAACAACTGAACGAAGTCGAAACCACCGAAGCGTACGGAAGGATAATCGAGCAGTCCGGCGGCGACGCGCATACCGTGGCGGAGAGGATCGGGAAAGATGTCGATGCGATAAAGACCCGGCTTTGGATGTTGCAGCTTCCGCAGCTTGTGAAGAAGGCGGTCGTCTCGAAGTTGATCTCACTCGACCACGCGAGGCTCATAGCGCAGGTCGCCGGCGAAAAGAAGCAATGCGAACTGCTTGAAAAAATATACAACGAGAAACTGACCATCGAACAAACGGCCGAATATATCGGCGCCATGCCTGAGTTTTTAAAAGTCAGGCCTCAGGCGAGGATCAGCGACGAAAAAGCTCTGTTCAAATATATATCCGCCAACATAGGACAGGTGGATATGGGTCTTGAATTGATAAGGAACCTTGTCGGCGCTTTGCGCGAAGCGGGGGTCAGGGTGGATGTCAGCGAGATACTCACCGGTAAGTCCTTGACGGTGAAGCTTTCGTTTCCGTTCGACAGGGAGCCGGCGCCTCAAAGCAAATCAGCCGCCGCCGAGAAGGACGAATGAACATGTACGGCGATCAGAGAAAAACCGTAACCCCTCGGCATGTGTATTTAATAGCGGCGGCAGCGTCTGTTATTGCGTTTATTATGTACCTCGTGAAGCTGTACACCTCCTCCCCGGAGACGGGGCAGTCAAGCACGGTCGAGGAGATTCTTTTCATCGGGTCCGGTTTCGCCATTCTGCTTTCATTCATTAATCTCGATCTCTCAATAATACTTTTTATATTCGTCGCGCCTCTCGTGGTGTATTCCATCCCGAACCTGACTTTTTTCTTCACTTACGGGGATGCGTATCTGATTATTCTCACAATCGTGCTCTTCGGCAGGCTTCTCACTCGCAGGGAAAAGAGGCCCATCAGCACGTATCTCGACAGGTACATTTTCGCATTCGTGGTTCTGAGCCTTCCGTCGCTCGCGAAGAGCCGGGATGTTTCGGCGGGCTTCAGAGAGATCATACAGACGCTCGAATACCTCGTATTTTGCTATTATTTATTTGTGATCGTCGTGCGCAACAGAAGTATTCTTGAAAGTGTAATTCACGCGCTAATAGTATGCAGCGCGATAATATCGTTCTACGGGATAATACAGTATTTTCAACTCGGTGGAGGCGACAAGCGCATTGAAGGCACTTTCGCACATTTCAACGCCATGGGTACTTTCACCGGGATGATGACGACATTCGTGTTCAACATAGCCATCGCCGAGAAAAACAAGCGCACTAAATTCATATTCTATTTAGCGTTGGCGCTGAACGTGATCGCTCTTCTGCTGTCGTTCTCGAGAGGTGCGTGGATAGGCACGATCCTCGGAATCATAATTTCCGCGCAGATCAGAGGAATGGTGCAGTTCATAAAAGGTTTCGCGGTAATCTCGGTTATGTTTTTCATTCTGACGTATATAGCGCCGCCGAGGTACATGGGGCGGCTTGCATCAGTTCCGAAAATCGAAGACCCGTCGTCTAAAAGCCGTCTGAAACAGTGGCGGTACGCGACGGACGCCATATCGGAATACCCTCTCACCGGCGTCGGCCTTTCGAACATCATGGACTACGTTTATGAGAAATATAACGTTCAAGGCATAGGCGAGATTCACAATCTATACCTTCACATCGGAAGCGAGCGCGGTTTACCGGCCATGATTGTGTTCATATCGATCTTCGTGGCGTTTTACATCAACATAATCAAGAGAATCAGGCGAACGAAAGACCCTTATTTCAGTACAATTTACGTTGCTCTGTTTTCGACATTGCTCGCATACGGCGTGCTGAACTTCTTCGCCTATCAATTCATAAGAGGAATCGCATTGTTTTTCGCAATGTTCCTCGGTCTTTATCCCGCCACGATGTACATTGAAGAAAACGAACCCGTCAAATCCGAATGGGTTGAAATGCTCAGCTCACTCGACATGAAGCGTCCGCCCATTAAGATGGGGATGTGATCTCCACGTGCCGAGAAAAATCCTTTTCACCTTATGCTTTCCCGAACTATACGGCGTACAGCGCGGCGTGCTGT
>JAKLIR010000553.1 GCA_022709505.1 bacterium
GCTGATCACGGACGCCGAGATCGCCAAGATCAAGGCGAAGGGTATTACCGTGGTGCCGACCCTCACGATCACCGACGGAATAGTGCGCTTCGAGGAAAAGAAGGAGTTTCTGGAGACCGAGGCTGCGCGGGAACTTTTCGAGGAGCCCGCGCGAAAACACCTCCACTACATAGCATCCACATGGACAAACGGGAAACCGGAGCGGTACGACGAAGCGTTCGGCTACTGGCGCGCTAACAGGGAAGCGCTCGCCCGCGCATACGAAAACACTCGCAGGATGCAAGCCGCCGGAATCCCGATGTGCGCCGGCACGGACACCGGCGCCGTCTGCGCTTTCGCCGGAGAACTCGTCGACGAAATCCGCAGGCTGCACCACATCGGCATGTCCAACCTTCAGGCGATTCAATCAGCCACTCTCAACGCCGCGAAACTCGTCGGCCGCGAAAATGAACTCGGTGTAGTGGAACCCGGAAAACGATCCGACGTCATTATGATCGAAGGCAACCCGCTCGATGACCTGACGGCTTTGAGAAAAATCCGTTACGTCGGGAGAGCAGGATTCTGGTATCAACCCAACAGACCGGAGATCGCGGATCGCTGGCTCGGCCACAGCGTTACTTTCACGCCCTGATTTGTAATTCCTTTCCCCGCCTCGCTTGTGCCGCCGGAGGCTTAAGGGAACCCTTTGAAAATGGTTCCCTTAAGGATCCTTCCTAAACTTTCCGCGCGCGCAATTCCGGAAGAGCGCCGGAATTGCTTTCCATTTAATATGTATTCCAGCCTCGCACTATAATAGCCGCATTTCTCAATAGCTCTCGTTTCGGCAATGTTGTACTTTACTTGCAACACCTTAGTGCTCGTCATTTCGCTCTCGTTCCGGTGCTCCGCGCCGGAATGCATGGAATGACCGCTCCGCGGTCACAAGGGTTCGTTTATACAAAGCGCGCTACCGGGTAGAAATTCACTTCGTTATGTTTCTATGACAGGCCCTTTTAAGAAGGCGCAAATACGCAAGCGTAGCGCGGAATTGTGCAGGCGAGAAGTTTTGAAGAGGATTCCCAAGTGGAAACTTTTTCAAAAGTTTCCCCTCGGGGCGCCGTGGCGTTTCGCACATTCGACCATTAGGTTGACGCGTTCGGGGTCTGTGCCGGGATTGACCTCTCCGCCGGTTGCGAAGATGAAGCCGGGGCCGGCGCCTTCGGAGAGGATGCGGTTGCATTCGGAAACAACGGTTTCGAGCGGCGCGTGCGCGAGCACTTTCATGGGAGAGAGATTGCCCATGAGGGCCGCCCTGCCCTTCATGGCGACTCTGGCGGCTCGCACGTCGGTCTCGTATCCGAAGTGGAAAACGTCCATGCCGCACCCGGCTATGGAATCGAGTATGTGCGTTGTGTTCGAGTCGTTATGAAGCAGTTTGACGGCGTCGGGAAAAGTTTCGAAAATCATCCGGTGCCACGGGAGAACGAACCGGTCGAAGTCCTTCTTTCTTATGTAGCCGGGGAAATCCTCGGCGAGGATGACGAAGCGCGGCGGGCCGATCTGTTCCGCGAGCGCTTCCGCGCCGGCGATGCTCGCTTCGGTGAAAAGCTCCATCGCGGTGTTAACAAATTCGGGATCCGAGGCGATTTTCAGGAACCATTCGCTCGATCCCACGAGCTCGACCATGGTGTCGAACGGATTTTCGAAACGCAGGATTCCGTCGCAATAGCCGAACCTGTGCCTGACGTCGGCGGGTATTTTCTCCTTCGCGAAAAAGAATTCGCGGACGCGTTCGGCGTGTTCGGGGCACAGAGCCGGATCCGGAATGCATGCGGCCCCGAGGTGCTCCGTGGTGATGGGTGAATCGCCGGCTTCGGCTTTGAGATTTCTGATCAGTTCGGGGTAGAGACCGGGAGTGGGGTTGAGCATGAAGATCACGGGAGTGTCCGGGAAAAGTTCGGCGGCGTGGACGAGCATGGCGACCTGCCGCTCGGGCTCGGTCAGCGCATCGAGTCCGGGCGTGATCGTGCTCATGTAGAAATCCGTAATAGCTCCCGCAACGGGCGTGTATTCCGTTTTTTCGAACCGGGCGGCGGCGAGCACCATTTCAAAAGGAGTCATTTTCCCCTCGCATCGAAGAGATTTTCTTTTCAACGACTATGAATTTTA
>JAKLIR010000554.1 GCA_022709505.1 bacterium
CAGGTTCTGTAATTGAGATTCCGGTCGGCCGGTGTCAGATAGGCTGAATTTTGGCGTTTTAAAAAACGCCTGTTTCATTTTGTGGGCTTAAGTGCGCCTATATTAATCAAAATATTCCCTTTAAATCAACGATTATTCTGATTAATGCCCATGCTTAGCGGGCGTCATTGTGTTACCTATGTCTCCGGTCTATTGACGGAGCATTGTGACGAAGCAAGATGCAAGCGTAAACTACTGAGAAATGTATTTAAATGTAGCGCCGGGTCTCGGCCCGGTGGGTCTCCGCAACCGGCGGTAGCTTGTGCCCGCCCCATCCCGAAAAACACCCCTGACGTCCGTGTCACCCGTGGATTCCGGGTCTCAGCCCGGAATGACGAATTAAAAGCGCCGGAATCCGTCTGTTATCTAAAAATGTGAGAAAGCAATTCCGGTGTTCTTTCGGAATTGCGCGCGCGAAAAGTTTGAAAGAGATTCCCAAGGAGAAACTTTTCAACCCGGATTCGTCAGTAGTGCGCCGAATCCAGTGCAATGTTCATAGCGGCGAACTGCTTCGTTTTCGTCGCATTTTTTCGTTCACGTACATCCCGGTACGCTTACTTCAAAAATGCTCCTTCCGCCTTGCATTTCATCCGCTCTGAATCATTGCCACCGAATCCGAATGAAGGATTCGTGTTCAAGTTTCCCCTTGGGTCGCCGGAGGCGAAAGGAAGTTGCGGGAGCAGCCGCCCATGCCGGCGAGTTCAATGAGCCAAGAGTTTCAGGGCGATAAGGAAATCCCCGCCGCATTCCGGAATTTCGTTATTTATGAGCACGTCCGTAAATAATTCACAGAACAATTCGCTGATTGCGCCTCGTATCGCGAGTCCGAACTCAACGCTTGCGCGCGCGGGATTGCCGAGGTAGCCGTTTTTCGCGCCGCTGAAAAACCATGTCATTGCCGCGGTCAGCATCCGGACCCCTATCAGTTTCTCATTTTCTTGAGCGTTGGGGAGGATCGTCACGAGTGTTTCGAGAGTCGATTTGATGATGATATTCGGTTCCGGTTCGATGGGGGGCATGGTTTTATATCGTTCGTCCATCAGTTCCGGCGCCACGGAAAGAATGTATGAAGTTTCGACCTTGCCGCCGTGGCTTTCGTAAGTCATCTGGCGAAGGTCTTCCTCGTCGAGCGGCTTTGAAAGCCTCTTATTCACCATTTCCACGAACTCTTTGGAAGCGGTCCTTTGCAGCAGATACGTGAGGGGTGAGAAGACGAGCGTCTTCTTCCCGGCGTGTTTTTTCCTCTTTTTTGCGGCTGTTTCCTCGAGAGCGAGGATCTGTCCGTAGCCGCCGTGTCCGCTGAACAGTGCGATGTATCTAAAGCCGTATTTGATCAGTTGTTCGGAAATTTGATCCGCTACATCGGCTAATGTTGATTTTTTCACGCTTAGCGAACCGCCGTGAGGAACGGTGTCCGCGCCGAGCGGGAACACCGGCGTGAACATGAACTTCCAATCCGGATTCGATTTGATGAATTCGGCGGCGGCGGAGCGCAGGACTTCCCCCGCGAAGATGTAATCCGTCCCGAGCGGCAGGTGGTCTCCGTGGTATTCGATCGGGGAGAACGGGACCACGGCGACCGTGTGTCTTCTGTCCAGAGTCCTGAATTCGGAAGGTTTGAGTTTCGACATATCGAGAATGTGATTTTCCATTTTTCACCTCGTCCGGCTATATTAACATGCAATCCTCAAAATATGCATATTTATCTCAAATCCGGCGCACAATGGACGAATCCGGGTTTGTCGGAAAACTTCGCCCGAGCGTGCAGATAAAAAAACGCGGCTTTTCAGCCGCGCTGGTTATTCAGATTCCAATGATGCTTATCCGGCTTTCTAAGTCAGTCCGTTTTGAGGATCACGAACGAGTCGTCGTTCCGGTAAAGAGCTTCAAGATGTTCCTTGTACCTGTCGTGAAGGGTGTTCAGACGGGTTTTCTGGGTGGGCGTTTTTTCGCCGTTGTCTTCCGACATCGGCCTTATGTAGAGAACTTTTCGCACATCTTCCGCTTCCGGGACCTTGTACTGCGCGGTTACGTTGCGGCGCGCGGTTTCGAACTCTATCCTGCAAGCTTCCACGACTCTCGGGTCGTAAGCGAATTCGATTCTCGTGG
>JAKLIR010000555.1 GCA_022709505.1 bacterium
CGCTGGCGCCCTGAGCGTTCTAACAGACTGGTCCGCATGATATTGATAAGTTGACGCCCCCATGACGTTCCGTAACAGCATCATCCTCATCGCCATACCATCCGCCTTGATCCCGCAGACGCCCTTTTTGTTCTTCTCCGCGTCCGCACGGCAAGGTCCGTTGGAACACAGATCGCATCTCGTTCCGCCGATACAGAACGAACACCTCTTGTCCGGATGCCCGAGACCTTGCGCCTCGTACCGGTCCCAAACGTTATCCATCCCGTCCGCTTTGATCCTGTCGTAAACCTTCAGCACCGATTCGTGATAAGAAATCCTGTCTTTCTCCATATTCAGCTCCTTTTAACAGGCGTTGAGCAGGCTGTTCCGGCCTTTCGTCGCCTTATTTAATTTCGGATTGTCAATAGCCCGCCGAATCATTGCTCCCTAATTCTAAATGACGGATTCGGTTCTATTTATCTTATTTCATGCTTCCGCACCTTTCGCTATCGTATCGGCGAGCATTTGCAGCGTAGTCGCCGAAAAATACTCTTTCACTTCGTTGTTCACCGATTTCAAAAGACCTCCGAGCAGGCACGAATCAAAAAGACATTCGTCTCGCCCCAGAAGACACTTTGAATCGCCGAGCGGCCCTTCGATCGCTTCAAACACCTCGGCCAAGGTAATCTCGTCCGCACCCCTGCCGAGTTCCACCCCACCCTTCGGCCCTCTATGCGTCAATACAAGTCCCTGCTTGGATAACCTTTGTATTACTTTGCTCAAATGCGCTTCGGAAACTTTGTAAAATTCTGATATTTCCTTAACGGAGACAGTTTTCTCCGGGCCATGATTCGCCAAAAACGCCATCGCATGAAGAGCGAGAGAACTTGCATCCGAAATCCTGAGAATGTTCATCGCGGCCGCCTTAGTGGTATTTTGGTACTATAATACCTCTTTGCGTCCGGTCAGTCAATATGTTGCTAAAATTTTTTATCACGAATCCTCCGATTGGATTCGGGAGCAATGATTCAGAGCGGATGAAAAGCGAGGCGGAAGGAGTATTTTCGAAGTGAGCGTACTGAAACGTACGTGAACGAAAAAATGCGACGACAACGAAGCTGTTCGCCGCTATGAACATTGCACCGGATTCGATGTACTATTAACGAATCCGGGTTTATTCTGATTCGTACGTGGCGCGCCGTATCCCCATAAATCGAATCCTTCATTAGCCCCGATTTTTCACCAGAAAAATCCGGAAAATCGTAAAAAGAGCGATCTATAGCGCTGCATCATCATCTCGAACTCGGTCACATACAAAACGGTATGCTCCCGCTTCCATGTCTCGCAAAAAGCAGAAGGCAAGATCAACGGTTCATTTCTTTTGTAGGTCCCCACCCACATCGGTGAGCGTTGCGAACATTTTCGCCGAAACGAAAAACCTCTGAAATGCCCGAAATTCCATCGATTGTTGATTGAGATAAAATTATTCAGTACATTTTGACAAGATAACATGTGATTGATACAATTAGTCAGATATGCCCACACCCGAATGATTTATGAGAAGGAAAAATTCGGGAAAGGCGCGGGTGAATAACAAATAGCACATAACGCAAGACACATTACCTTATAAGCGAGGGAAGAAGCCAGATGGACATCACAACAATTGCTGGACTGTTACTCGGTTTCGGCGCCATGGTAATTGCTATCATCGTCGAAGGTAAGGGGGACGTGACCGAGCTATTTCCGTTTTTCACGAACATATCCGCATGGATCATCATCGTACTCGGCACATTCGGCGCTACCGTGCTAAGTTCGAAGATGAGAGACATCAAAAGACTTCCGCAGATTTTCTCGGCCATGCTCAAGGAACCCAAGACGGAGCACATGTCCATCATTCAGACGATAACATCACTTGCTGAAAAAGCTCGTAGGGAAGGCCTGATCTCACTCGAAAGTGAAATGCCCAACATCGAGAACAGGATGCTTCAGAAAGGGTTGCAGCTCGTCATCGACGGAACCGACCCCGAACTGGTGGAAGCAATCCTCCAGACAAACCTTGTGCAACAGAAGAACTCTTCCGCCGGCGACGCGACGATGTTCGAGACTCTCGGCGGCTTTTCACCCACGATGGGAATTGTGGGAACGGTTATGGGCCTTGTAGGCG
>JAKLIR010000556.1 GCA_022709505.1 bacterium
CGCAGGTCCGTGGAGATACTTCACATCTCGCAACCGATCGACTCGGACGGCGACGGTACGCCGGATACGTTGGACCCCTGCCCCAACGACCCTTCTTGCAGATGATGTTCGCCTCACTTTATTGAAATAACAAGGTCCTTCATGGCGCTGTAATACTTATACTGCCAAGATGTTTTCCCCTCTATATCCTTGGCGTATCCCTCGAAGATTCTCGATTCCGACACTCCTCCATCGTCCCGCAAGTTCGTTCCGACCGAATAGACGATCCCTTTCCGTGAATCGTATCTTAAGGCCGCCCCGTCGAACGGATCCCTCGGAACCGAATTCAAATATTCCGGCACAAGATCGTTCAATGACTTCGGCGAACTCCCGTTATCCGCCATGTACGCAAGGGCCGCCGCCTTCACCCTCAATCCCTCCACCACGAAATCCACATAGCGTCTCCTGATCAACAATTTGTGCATATCGAAATATACGTGCTGCATGAAAACATCAGTTCCAAAATCCCCGCTCAGTAGCCTTGAAAAGGTTCTGACGGAAAATGGTTTTACATCATAGACTGTGTTTTCCGTCACCATTTTCGATGCCGGAAGAGCCGCGTTATTAAAGTCCCGAAGACATCTGCGATAATATTCCTTTCGTATCCGCTCGGGCTTGAAAACGAATCTTCTGACGTGGTTGTCCAAAGCTATATATGCAGTTAACGACAACTCGTATGGAGTTATATATTCGAATTGCCTCGCGTCGCTCTTCTTAATATCCTCCAATACGCGCGTCATCGAGTAATACTCGTTCCTCATGGCGTACCGGTATCCGATATCACTCGTTTTTTGAGTTTTGAGAAAGTCCGCCCATCCGGCGAGATCGTTCCTGCTCAATAATCCCTTTTGCATCAGCCTGTTCAACTCTTCCGCGGCGGAATATTTCAACATGCACCCGATCGCGTTCCCGATAATAATGCCGTATCCGTCCGGCGCTTCGATAATTCCTCCCGTTTTGAAAACCAAACGTATTTTTTCCTGCGCCGCCGCCGGATTCGCCGCACTCTCGCTCTCGGCGTTCTTCAACAGAGCCTCGGTAAGCCATCTTAACGACATGATGATCGGAATTCTGTCGCCGGGCCCCTTCAATGGCTTTCCCTGCGACTTCGGCAGCAACACGGCCTTTTTTAAAAGCGCCACCCGCTCGGGATATCGATACATAGCCATGGACAGAGTGTCCCACTTCACCTTTTTCGCGTATCTATAATCAACACACGCCTCCGCAGCCAAGGGCCATGCATTCAGCCTCGCGTCAACCGCCGCCGGCTTCTTGAGCATGATGGAATCATCGATCCGCGGTATGTCTTTTACGAAAAACAGCTCCCATATAAGGATCAGCGAGAATACAGCCACAATACCGAGAGCCGGATACTTGAAGCAGTTATATATTCGTCTAAACATGCTTTTCATTCCGACCACCTCCTCCGACGCCCGCGCGCCGAACGTATAATGACTTCATATTTCCTTCACTCATATATGTCGAGATATATCTTTTCCTTTTTTTCCTTCCCGAACATGAGACTCGGCATTCCACCAGTAACATCCTTCGACGAATTACGAACGTCGGCGCCTACATCGGCCGCCTCGTCTGTCATCAGCGAAAACCACGCGCTATTCATTTTGTACGACGAACATTTTCCCCATGATAATGTGAACGAGGACGTCAAAATGATTATCAGCACTGCCGCAACCTCGACCGCGGTCCAGAAAACGCCGTCTCGTCTCGCGCCGCCGCCCGGCTTTTCATTCTTCAGACGCTCTCTCAGAACACCCGGCAGACGCTCGAAATACTCCTCGCCGTCCGGGGGGGTGAAAGCCATCCCTTTAAGATATTCATCCATCATTTCTTCCCGTTTCTCATTCATCACACACCTTCCGCCATGTTTCCTTCAATGCACCTTCGTCATCGGTCGCTATATTCGTCGAGCATTTTCTTCAACATCCCGCGCGCGCGGTGTATATGCGTCCTCACGGTCGCCTCCGAACAGTTCATGATTCTCGCGATCACCGAGCAATCGATACCTTCGATCACGTAAAGAGCCACCGCCGTCCTCTGCTTTTCCGGAAGTTTCAAAAGCGCCGCTTTCGCCGCTTCAGACAT
>JAKLIR010000557.1 GCA_022709505.1 bacterium
CACGCGGGTGGTGCCGGTGGGCAGAGCCATCCACCCCAAGGTGGAAATCCTTCCAATAGACGATTTCGAGGAGATACTTTCACGCTCGCGGGTTTCCGGAGTGGCGGAATGCTGGTGCCGCACGACGTTTAAGAACTGCGACGCACCGACGAATACTTGCATTCACCTCTCTTTCGGCGAATACCTCCCGGACCTCATGAACCGCGGGCATGTTTCGGTGATGCCGAAGGAGGATATCCGCAAACTCATCCGCCGCACCGAGGAGGCGGGGCTCGTGCACGAGTTGATACGCGCCGGAGACGACGATTCGTACTACGTGATCTGCAACTGCTGTCCCTGCTGCTGCGCCGGGCTTCGCGGATTACTTGAATTCGGGAACGAGATGGTGGTGAAATCCGGCTTTGTGTCCGAGACGACGGATAAATGCACGGGTTGCGGGAAGTGTCTTGAAAGATGCCATTTCTCCGCGAGAAAGATGGAGAGCGGCAAGGCGGCGACGGACGCCTCGAAGTGTTTCGGTTGCGGGCTTTGCGCCACAGGTTGCCCGAGCGAAGGTGTTTTCCTCGTTAAGGGCGCGGGCAAAGGGGGCGGAGTATGAAAGATAAACCCAAGATCAAAAATACGAAGTCAGACGCTTCGGCCTGTTTCGAAGGGGTCATGAATACGCTCGCGGGTATCAAGGGGCTCGTGCGTGATGAAGCCGTGGAACCGGCGGGGAAACTCTTCGCCTTGTACAACAGTCTTGTCGCGTCCGGAGGCGCGGGGCCGGATCGCGCGGAAATTCGCTCTCAACTCGAAGCCGTGCGGGCCGATTTCGCCGCCATCTCCCGAAAATTGAATGCACTCAAGGACCCGGCGGATATTTCCTTCAAATTGAAAATAGTCATGAACGCCGCGCGCGAGAAATGCAAGAAACACATTGTGGATTCCCAGAAGGCGGCGGAAGCGCTGACCGCTTACGTTGATACTGGCGACAAATCCAAATTGGCCGCGGCTTACGAGTTTCTTTCACCCATGGCGGAGTAATCTTTTTTTGCCAGAAAGTACGACTTGACGGGCAGGGAGCGCGAATATCCCTCCGCCGCGTTTACAGAGGATCGCGGGGGTGATAGTATTTATTCGCCGAGCCGCGTCCGGCGGGATGCGGCGGGCTCAACTTGGGCGAACCGGCGAGCGGCGATCCCGAATATACATTTCGGAGGGCGGAATGATAGACCTTTATTACGAGAAGACGATCGAAGCTATAAACAAGGTGCACGATACGCAGAAGCAGAACATAGCCGAAGCGGGGCGGATAGTTGCGAACACGATAAAGGGGGACGGCATGGTGCAGGTGTTCGGCACCGGCCACTCTCACATTCTCGCAATCGAGATGTATGGGAGGGCGGGGGGCCTCGTTCCGGTAAACCCGATCCTCGAGTCCAACCTGATGATGCACGAGGGAATGAGAAAGAGTTCCGGGATGGAGCGGTTAACGGGCTATGCGGCAGCCGTGCTCGCAAATGTCGATATTTCAAAAAAAGATACTATGATAGTGATCTCGCAATCCGGAAGAAACGCGGTGCCGATCGAAATGGCGATGGAGGCGAAGAAACGCAGTCTGCCGACGATCGCGATCACATCTTTGGCTCACGCGAAATCTGTTCTCTCACGCCATCCGTCCGGGAAACGACTCTTCGAGATCGCAGACCTCGTCATAGACAACTGCACCCCGATAGGCGACGCTTGCATTCCGGTCGAAGGCACGCCCGCGCCGATCGCTCCGCTTTCCACGATCACCGGCACTTTCATTCTGCACTCTATTGCCTGCGCCGCGGTGTCCATTCTCGTCGCGGAAGGGGTTAAACCTCCGGTGTTTATCAGCGCTAATTCCATGGACGGCGAAATCCATAACCTCGAAATGTTCCAGAAGTATAGAGGCCGCGTTAAATTCTAAACAAAACGTCGGAGAGAAATCGTAAAAAGGGCGATCTACGGCGTTGCATCATCGACTCGAATTCGGTCACATACCTCTGAGTATGCTCCCTCGTTCTCGCTCGATGCGTCTTGTATCTCATCCCTTTTTACGATTTCTCCCCATATTGATGAAAAATGCAGTCAGCTCTCTCTTACTTTCGTCATTCCG
>JAKLIR010000558.1 GCA_022709505.1 bacterium
CAAGAAACTCTGGTATGAAAAACCCGCCGAGAAATGGGTGGAGGCTCTGCCGGTCGGCAACGGGCGGCTCGGCGCCATGGTGTTCGGGGGGACAGCTCACGAGCGGCTCCAACTCAATGAAGCTACACTTTGGTCGGGAGGCCCCCGCGAGTGGAACAATCCGGGCGCGAGAGAAGCACTGCCCGAAATCCGCAGAGCCGTGTTCGAGCGGAAATATTCAGAGGCGGTCGCGATCTCAAAAAAGATGATGGGGCCTTACACCGAATCGTATATGCCCATGGGCAACCTCTATGTGAATTCTCCCGACGGGGCGAATATCTCGGGATTCCGCCGGGAACTCGATATCGGATCCGGAATAGCGACTGTGAAATACACCGAGGGCGGGGTCGGATACAGACGGGACGTTTTCGCCTCATACCCCGACCAAGTGATCGTGATGCGCCTCACCGCGGACAAGCCCGGTAGCATAACTTTCGATGCGGATATGGACAGCTTGCTGAGATTCACCGTCTCAGCGGAGGGAAAAGACACGTTGGTGCTTAAGGGGAAAGGGCCGATGCATTTGGCGCCCGAATACCTCGGCGAGGGAGAGAACTCGGTGAAGTACGACCCGCAAGGGAAAAAGGGCATGAACTTCGAGATACGAGTCAAGGCGGTAATCAAGGGCGGCGCGGTGAACACGGACTCGAAGGGCCTGCACGTCGCGGAAGCCGATTCGGCGACGCTCATAATCAGCGCCGCGACAAGTTTCAACGGATATGACAAAGAGCCGGGTACGCAAGGCCGAAATCCTTCGCTCGCCTCGGAAAAATTTCTCGATCGGGCGAAGAACAAAACTTACGCGCGGTTGCTGGAGCGACATGTTAAAGACTTCGGCGCGCTGATGAACCGCGTCTCCCTGCGCCTCGGTAAGAACGAAAAAGCAGAAGCACTACCGACGGACAAGAGGATTATGGAATTCGGCGCCGGCGACCCCGGGCTCGTGGCGCTGATTTATCAGTATGGAAGATATTTGCTGGTATCGAGTTCGCGGCCGGGCGGCCAGCCCGCGAACCTGCAAGGGATCTGGAATGACAGGCTGCGGCCGCCGTGGAGCAGCAACTATACAACGAACATCAACGTCGAGATGAATTACTGGCCGGCCGAACCCACTGCGCTCCCTGAATGCCACAATCCTCTTTTCGATATGATAAATGAACTCGCCGTGACGGGCAGGAAGACCGCCGAAGTCAACTACGGCGCTAAAGGATGGGTGGTGCACCACAACACCGACCTCTGGAGGCAGAGCGCGCCGGTCGGGGACTTCGGAGCGTCGGGTGACCCGGTTTACGCGCTGTGGACAATGGGCGGGGCATGGATGTCCACACATTTGTGGGAACACTACGCTTACACGTTGGACAAATCATTCCTCAAAAAAGAATATCCCGTGATGAAAGGCGCGGCGGAGTTCCTTCTCGACTGGTTCATAGACGACGGCAAAGGGCGCCTCGTCTCCAATCCATGCACATCTCCGGAACACTTTTTCGTTGACCCGGCGACAATCGTGAAAATGAACAAGGCAACCGCGGAATTCATGAAACAAATCGGAAAAATCAATGGCGCGCGCGCGTCAGTCACAATGGCATGCACGATGGATACTGCTATTGCTTGGGAAGTGCTGACCGACTGCATCGAAGCGTCGAAAGCGCTCGGAGTTGACACGGCTTTCCGGCAAAAGATGACCGAATTGCGCTCGAAACTCCCTCCTCCCGGAATAACGCAGGATGGGCGGCTTATGGAATGGAACGAGGACTTCGAGGACCCGGAGCCGCAGCACGTTCATTTCGCGCATCTCTTCGGCGTCCATCCGGGCCGCTGGCTGACGAAGAACAGAAACCCGGAGCTTTTCGCGGCGGCGAAAAAATCGATGATTTCGCGGGGCGACGGCGGGACCGGTTGGTCTCAGACATGGAAAATGATACATTGGGCAAGATATAAAGACGGGGAGCATGCGTTCACATTCATACGGAACCTGCTCCGTATCGTTACGCAGACACAAACATACGATGGGAGTCAGGGCGGTTTCTACGCGAACCTATTCGACGCCTGTCCTCCGTTTCAGATAGACGGGAACTTCGGGTT
>JAKLIR010000559.1 GCA_022709505.1 bacterium
ACCGCGGAGTTGAAAGCGCCGAAAAATACGAGGACGCTTTACCTGCTCGACGAGCCCACGACCGGCCTGCATTTCTCCGATGTTCAGAAGCTTCTGAATATAATCGACAAGCTTGTCGAGCGCGGTAACACGGTGGTCGTGATAGAGCACAATCTCGATGTTATAAAATGCGCGGATTGGCTGATAGACCTCGGGCCGGAAGGCGGCGAGCAAGGCGGCCGCGTCATTGCGCAAGGACCGCCCGATCTCTTAATGGCCGCGAAAGAATCCTATACGGGGGCCGCGCTGAAAAAAATGAGCGATGGGCGGCCGCCGGCGGGACGCAAACCCCGCCGCGGGAAAAAGCTTTCCTCGAAAAATTGATTCATTAAATATTATGGATTTCATACGGTATTGTATGTTAAACTCTGATACGGAGTTGACCAAGTTTTCGGGAGGGATGACATGGCAAACGGCAGTCCATCGCTGGAAATGAAAGGCATAGTAAAGAAGTTTCCGGGAGTCGTGGCGTTGAAAAACGTTACATTCAGCGCGTTGCCGGGGGAAGTCCACGGCCTCGTGGGTGAAAACGGCGCCGGAAAATCCACGCTCATGAAAGTGCTTTCGGGCGTGCATCCCTATCCTACATACGAAGGCGAACTTGTGATAAAAGGCAAGCAAAGCAGGTTCACAAACACTCGTGAAGCTGAACATGCGGGTATAGCAATCATACATCAGGAACTCAACCTCATCCCGGAACTCACCGTGGCGCAAAACATTTTTCTCGGCCGTGAACCTGTCAAAAAGCCGCTTCCTCTCATAGACTCCGCCAAGATGAACGAGGAAGCGAAAAAATTGCTCGACAATTTCAACCTGAACATTTCGCCCACGACCGTTATCCGAGACCTGAGCGTGGGAAAACAACAGATGGTGGAAATCGCAAAGGCGCTTTCGATAAACGCGGACATTCTCGTCCTCGACGAACCGACCAGCGCGCTGACTGAGAACGAAGTCCACACACTTTTCGACATCATCCGCGATCTCAAAAAACGCGGCGTCACGATGATCTACATTTCCCACAAGCTCGAAGAGATATTCATAATATGCGACAGGTTGACCGTGCTGAGGGACGGCGAGACGGTGGGATCGCACATCGTTTCGGATATCGACCGCGACAAGCTCGTCTCTCTAATGGTCGGACGCGAGATGAAAAACCTTTACCCGCCGCGAACCCCCAAAATCGGGGATGAAGCAATCCGGGTGGAGAACTTCTGCGTGAATCATCCTTTCCTTCCGGGAGAGAAAATCGTCAAAAACGTAAACTTCAAAGCAAACAAGGGCGAGATACTCGGGTTCTCGGGTCTTATGGGGTCCGGTCGGTCAGAGCTCGTCACCGCGATCTTTGGAGCGTTCCCAGCGGATACTTCAGGCGACATCTTCATCGAAGGTAAAAAGACGACTATAAAAAGTCCCATCAAAGCAATCCGGGAAGGCATCGGTCTTGTAACCGAGGACCGCAAGAGATTCGGACTCGTGCTGATAATGTCGGTGGGACAGAATCTGACATTGGCGTCTCTCGATAAAGCGGCCACAGCGCAATTCGTAAGTAAGAAGAAAGAAGAATCCATCATAGCGAAATATATAAAAGAGCTGTCGATAAAGGCGGCCAACCATCTGGTGATCGTCAACACCCTCAGCGGCGGAAACCAGCAGAAGGTCGTTACAAGCAAATGGCTCGCAAACGACCCGAAGATACTGATACTGGATGAACCCACGAGAGGAGTTGACGTCGGCGCTCGTTACGAGATTTACCAGATCATGAACAAACTCGTCGAACAAGGCGTCTGCATACTAATGATTTCGTCCGATCTGCCTGAAGTGCTGGGCGTGAGCGACAGAATAATGGTCATGCACGAAGGCGAAGTGACGGGAGAGTTCTTACGGAGCGAAGCATCACAGGAAGCCATAATGGCATGCGCCACCGGCCAGAAAAAGGACCGCAAAGTCTCCTGATCGAATCAAGTCCCGTCTATCGTTGTTGCTTCAAGTTTGAGAACTTATCTTTTCTTTTTCCTGCCTGAGATCGCTTCGACCTTTTCCGGAAGCCCCCAAATGGCTATGAAACCGTCAGCGGC
>JAKLIR010000056.1 GCA_022709505.1 bacterium
GCAAGCGTGTTCCGCACTCACCGCAGAAAGCGTCGTCCGTAAGAAGCGACGCGCCGCAATTCGGGCATATCTTTCCGCCCGTATCTTCGGCGGTCGTTACTTCGGATGTTATATATTCTGTTTCATCAACTTCAGGTATATAGTCAGGCAGGCGTCCTTCGAGCCTCGCGCCGCAACTACCGCAGAAGACGTCTCTCACGTCAACCGTCTCTCCGCAGTCCGGACACGGAACCTTGTTTCGGTCCTCGGCTTTCGAGTTGAATTGTCCATTATCCTGTTCGAGTTCACTCCCGTCATCCATGCACCACTTGAAATCCTGTGGAAATGTTCTTTTACAGAAGGGGCAAATTGTTTCAGCCATACATGCCTCCGTGTGTCCGGTTTTTAACAGACATCCCAATCCTTCATAAAAACAACTTCTCTACGTTCGAACAATTATCGAAATATTCGATCCCTTCTTCTCGAGGTCTCCGCGATGTGAAAAGAAAAGACCGGTATTGCAGCATGTGCATACATCGTAAATCTCGATATTTTCCTTTTTCACACCCGCATCCGTCAGCTTATCCGCATTCAAAGCCCGAAGATCAAGATACTTCCCGCCTTCCCTGTCGGTCAGGTGCGACTTTTCTTTTTCATCAAGCCTATCTATCAGTTCAGCCCCCACTTCGAAGCAACACGGGCCGATTGAAGGGCCTATGAAAGCATTTATATCTTCGCCGCTCGTTCCGAATTCCTTCCGCATCGTTCCAATCGTTTTCTCTACTATCCCGTCCAACGTCCCTCTCCATCCCGCGTGCGCCGCGCCTATCGCGCCCGTTACCGTATCGGCCAACAGTATCGGCACGCAGTCCGCCGTGCATATTGCTATCGGCGCGTTCTTTTCCGATGTGACCAGTGCATCCGTTTCCGGAATCCTCGTTTCAGGGTTTTCAGCTCCGGCCCCTATGTTTTCTTCTTTGATTACCGCGACATTCACAGAATGAACCTGTTCTCCGAGTGTCAGCCTTTTGAAATCCAGCCCGAGCGCCTCGCAAATGTTCCTTCTTGCTGAAACGGCGCCTGACAGCCCGTAAAAACCGTAATTCACGAAAAGTGGGCCGGTCTTCTCCACCGCCACCCTCGTTGAAAAAAAGACTTTGAAACCCGGCAACTTCTTGGAGATCTCGGTGAGGACGACTCCCTTCGACCCGGGCTTCCCTACATATTCAAGTTTCAAACCTCAACCGACTCCTTCCCGTCCCATTATCCTTCTCGCCTCATAAGCCCATCGGCTGTCCGGAAATTTCCTCACAACCGTCAACAGTTGATTCCTCGCAAGAGGAACCGCCTTATGTTCAAGATATAACTTCCCGAGTTCGAAATGCGCCTCGGGATTTTCCGGGTTCAAGGCAAAACTCTTTTCATAAAAATCTATCGCACCGAGCACATCGCCCTTTTCGCCTTTCAACCTCCCGAGAATGAGAGCGTATATTGATTTTTCCGTCTTTGATTCCGCCAGCCCCATTCTTTCGATCAAGAATGCGACCGCCTCGGATGATCTTCCGTTCATGTTCAAGGCTTCAGCTCGTAGAATGCATATATCCGCTCCGCAATCATCTCCGAGCATATCCGTTTCCGCTATTATTCCGTCCCAGTCGGAATTTTCCTTCAAGCATCTTATCCATTTCCCCATGAATGTAACATCGTCCGACTTTGTTTCCCGTATCTCTCCATAGACGTTACCGGCTTGTTGAAACATCTCTTTCTCATAGTATAGATCGCCGAGTAATTTCTTTACCTCAATGTCTTTGAGTATCGCCTTTTTCCATGCTTGTTCGAGAATGTTTATCGCCGTCCCGGACCTTCCCACCTCTTTGAAAAGAAATGCTATGCAGTATAATGCCGACTCACTTTCGCTTCCTTCCCAAAAATCTTCCCGATCCGTCATTTTTTCGAGAAGGTTGTCGTTTATCTCATCGACGAACTCGATCGACATTCTCTTAATTTCCGCGTCTATATCAGGATTCAGCGCGCCTTTTTCCTCGAACATTGAGGAAACGTCATTCAGACATTCCTCGAACCCCTTCTCAACGACAACCTCAATTTCTTCCTTTTTATATTCGACCAATGTTTCATCCGTGATCTCTGCATCAAGTCGTTCTTCAAGAGCTCCCGATTCATTTTCGTCAACTTCATCGTGGAATTCCCTAATCGGCTCTTCCACGGCTTCATCTTCGGCCGATTCGGATTCATCAGTCTCAAGCTCAACCTGCTCAAGTTCCTTCTCTATCTCCGCTTCGATCTCCTCATTCTCGGTTTCTTCTTCCGGAACTTCCATTTGCAGGCCTTTCACATCCGGATCTTCATTCACATATTCGTCGGGCTTCATGGATGTTATGTAAACATCGCCGGACCCGTCTGAATTTTCTATGACGAGAGCGGGCGATTTTTCCTCTATGATTTCCTGCGTCCTCTGGTAGCTCTGCAAAGCATTTCCGGGGATGGCCGGGATCGATGTTTTCTTCACGGGAATCGCGGCGCTTTCAAGCAACACAGGTTCCGGCGAAGCGCTTTTATTTTCTTCAACCTTCTGGGGCTCCTTTTGCGGCTGCCGTCCTCCTTGCGTAAGGACCTCCTTGGCGTCCACTCCGTTCTTTCCAAGTTTCTCCATCCAATCCGAGACGATAGAGACGAGTTTTTCGTTCTTTTCGTCTTTAGCTTCCGTTCGTACGTCTTTCTTCTTCTCCACTCCCGTGGAATCGTCATCCGGGACGAATCCATACTTCTCCTGCAACTGCACTACTTTTTCGAACAGGTCCTTCATCAGCTTTTCGTAGTGTTTTATCTCGTTGTAATAAAACCTGAGTTTTAGCCCGAGTGTTTGGATCTCATCCCTATCGAGCGAGACCGAAAGCCTTTGTTCGACGGCTTCGAGCTTCTTCAAATAATCCTTGTAGATATGTACGAACATAAATTTTCCTATTTGCTCTGATTAACGAAATTAATCTGCATTTCGGACACCGCGGCCCTGAGTTGGCGTATCAAATCACCATCGACCGAACCCTCGACGGCGTCGATAAGAGTTGAGCAAAAATCTATTCCGAGCTTGGCCTGAGCGAGGTCCTTCGTAATTTGCCCCGACACGGGATTAGCAATAAGCCCCATCCTGACAAAAACCTGTCCTTGGAGAATATTGAAGCAGAATTTCACAATATCTTCTATCTCCGGCTCCGGCTGATCCGCCTCGCTGTAGGCGCCGCCGGAAATTCGGTCCGAAAATTTATCGGAAAGTTTTGAGAACATTCCGACGATTTTCAACGTCTTGTCGATATCCGGCTCGCGGCGCCTATTCTTGGACATTATAAGTCCGAGAGAAAAGAAAGCCTGCTCCCTTATCGATCCTATCGCTATTCTGATAGCATCTTCGATTCTCGGTTCATCCTTCGGCGCACCCTGATCTTGTTCCATGTCAGGGGCCGCTTCGGCGTTCTCCGACTTCTCCTCGGCCGCGGCCGGTTCGTCATCCGCGAAAACGCCTCTTTTATCCACTACCTTGTATTTGTCTTGTTTCTCTTTGTCATCGCTCATATCTTTTGCTAAAGATCCTCCCTTGTCATTTCAATACGGTCCGACTATCACCTGTTCGTTCTGCTCGTAAAAACTCGAATGGTTGATTTCCGTTCTGACCGCCATACTCGCATTTGACGTCATTATCTTGACGCCGGGGAAAGTCTTCCCCCTCACTTTGCATCGCCCCGCTGACAGCTTGTTCATCTTTTCGCGCAGGAAATTGACCTTGGCGCCGTCGGCGTCGATCGCCGCTTTAAGCGCGTGATACGCCGGGACCAATTTCTTCATCAGTTCCTTTTCCTTGTCCGATGCGTTTTCTCCCCTGCTTTTTATGGTTTTGATATTGTTCGCAACTTTTTCTATCTGAACTTTATTGTCTTCGAGCTTCTTGTTTAAATCATCAAACACCTGCTTTATTTTCGGATTCACACCGACTTCAACCACCGTTTCGGTAAATGAAGGTGAACCAAGATTGGCGAGGTCGTAATGGTGGCCGCATGCGGCTTTACCGCCCGTTATACTTCCCTTAGGGTTCACAAGCATTATATCCTCTCCCGCCATGAGAATACTATTTCTTGACGACTGCTGAATTACTATGTTTCTATTGGCGTCGATTATTCCGCTCTCTATGGACCTGATCGTCACCGACCCTCCGGCCGATATCTTTCCTTCACCGTTGCCGTAGAGACCTCCGTTAATCCTCACGTCTCCCCCGGCCTTGATGAACGCTTTATCAATATTGCCTCTTATTTCGATGTCATCCGTGGCTTCGACGACGAAATCGCTCATGACGTTCCCCGCCACAACAACTGTTCCCTTAAAATTCACGTTACCCGTCTTATAGTCCACATCTCCTTTAACTTCATATACCGAGCTGACGGATACTTTATTGTCTTTCAGCAAAGGCTGGCCGCTCGTTGTCGAAAACACTTGAAGTCCGTCATCCGACATCCTTGCATTTTCTCCGGCGACCAATGCAACGTCCCTTCCCGATTTAGCCGGAAGTTTCTTCCCCGTGCAGGTCATACCTTCCGCGCCGGGTATGGATGGTATCTTGATCGCGAGAACGGCTCCTTCCTCGACGCTCTTGATCATATTCATCGCTTTGTGATCGACATTACCGTGTTCATCCGTTTTCAGTTCAATCTTCTGATCACCGCTCGAATCGAATTTATATTCAATCGTCGCGCTCGTTCCGTCCGACGGCGGTGTGCCTTTAGCGGCGAGCACCTCGACATTGAACGACCCGTAAGTGAAAATGTCGTTTATCGCTTCATCATCGATACCATGAACGACTCCGACTTTTTTCATCTCTCCGACAACCGTCTCCTTCGTCACTTCAACCGTAGCGTCCAAAGGCGGTATCACTGTCACATAGACCTTCATCTCGTCTTCAGAAATACGGATTGCAACCGGGTCGTCCCCGGGAGGAGGAGTCACCGATTCCGCATACTTCTTGTCGAACTGTTCGAGTTCTTTCATGATGTCATCGTGAGGAGCGGGATCTTTCTTCTTATCTGCCAAATCTACCACTCTCCTTCTCAGGCGTGCAGCCCGTGTTTTTATTAAAATACCTCGGTATTATTTTTCTTTATCTTCTTCACGTCACGCGCTTTCCGAATAAAACCGCTCATTTCCCTTCTGCATTCTTCGCACTTCGGATTCAAGAGCAAGGATTCCGAATACATCCTGACCGCGGCCCCGTAATTGCCGGAATCCGCGTAACACAAACCCAAGCCCCTCCACGCCCCCCATTGCCTTGAATCGTATCTCAAAGCTTTCAGAAAATGCTGGGCGGCGAGATCGGATTCTTCTTTTTCTATATACGAAGCAGCAATCCTGATTTCATCCAACGCTACCGCGGACGCTCCGGCGGTCGATTTTCTCGCGCTTAAAATCGACGCTGTGATCATGAAAACCACAATGATTGTGAACGTAACCGCCATTTTATTCATAACTCATACAAAATCTATATTTCTTATCGACCTTATTATTTCAAGACCTCTTCGCGCTTTATTGTTCTCCGTGTCGAGGTCTATGACTTTCTGGTAACTTTCCTCGGCTTTCACAAGCAGCGTCTCGCTATGGTTTCTGTAACTCTCCGCGAGATTCAGAATGGCGGCGACGTATCTCGGATTAATTTTCAAAGCCACCATGAATTCTTCTTCCGCGAGATTGAACTGCCCCCTCTTCATATACAACTCACCGACCCTGTTCCTTATGTCCGGATAGTTCGGTCTCAGCCTGATCGCTTCCTTATATTCCGCGAGTGCTTCCTGAAAAAGATTCTTCTGGAAAAGTGCGTTCCCGAGATGAAAATGAATGTTAGCCTGTCTCGATATCTGCTCTTCAGCCGGATCCATCCCGTTCTTTTCGTCTTTTTTCTGCTTCCTCGTCTCTCTCGATTTCAAGAGCCCGTTCATCAATTGCTTCGCCGCGCCGTACTTCGGATTTATGTTCAGAGCCTCTTTGAATTCATTTATCGCTTTCTCCCTCAGGTCGATCTCCATGTAGGCTCTGCCGAGATGATAGTGTGCGTCCGCGAAATCAGTTGCAACATTAACCGCCTTCTCAAGTTCGGCTATCGCTTCCGTAGGCTTGGAAAGCAATAAATAACATTCTCCCAATCCGATTAATATATGGGAGTTATTCGGGTCAAGCTCGTATGCCGCTTTGAACTCATCGAGAGCACGATCAGGCTCGCCGCGCTCGAGAAATACCTTCCCATAAGAAAAATGTTCCTGCGATTCTAATTCCGATCTGTCTCTTACCATCCTATTAAAATTTCTCCTATCGCAATACTTTATTCACCATCCACATTACTAAAAAACGAATTTACACAACAATACATAAGCCTTTCGACCGGCAGTTTTCCATAATTATACAAAAATAATATTAAATAAAAGATATTAGAAATAAAGCTTTAATAAAATATTTTTTATTATATTGTTATGAATAGATAGGGGTGGTGAGTTCAATGGAATGCAAAAAATGCGGGAAAATCATCGATCCGAGGCACGATTCGAAGTTTTGCACAGGATGCGGCGCTTCCATCGTACCGGAATCGATATCTGTAAAAAAAGGCCCTGAAGGAGAGAAAAGCAGAATCGTATTTTCGCCCGTCACCTTAAAGGAAATGGAAGTGGAGACAAGAGCGAGAGCCCTCGTAGTCGGTGCGTTTTTCGGTTTTTTCGCCTCTCTCACTTTGCTGGTTGTTCTCGGATATTCTCAAATCACGGGATTCATCTTAAGCGTACCGATAGGCGCTTTTTTCGCTCTTATTTTCATGTTGGCGATTTCCAAATCGAGTCCGGACGTCAAGGAGACTTTCAACGAAAAACTCGCGTTCATCCCCATAGGTGAAAAACTGAATAAACTTTCCGAGAATCTTTCGGAGAGCATCCTCTCTTTTGCTCCTTTGCCCGGCGAAAAAGATGTCAAAGGCAAAAATGGCAAATAATTGAATGTTTTTTTTTAATTTTTGTAAAATAATGCAATTAACAGGAAAGGTATTTTATGAACAGACCGATCATGGTTACAACTGATTTCACCGAAACGGGAAATTCAGCGGTTGCTTATGCTTTCGATTTCGCCTCGAAGCTCGGCGCATCCGTATTGATCGCCACCGTCATAGAAAAAGAGAGACATGGATCGCAAGGATATATCGACTACACGCCCAAAATAAAGGATGATGATTTTTTACGATCGATCAGCATAGCTGAAAAAATATCATCCGCGGTTCCGAAGGAATACGACGGAAAAGTGGAATACGATAAAGTGATCATACCCGACGATCAGATCATTCACGGGATCAAGCAAGCAGTCGCGCAATACAACCCGACGGTCCTGATAATGGCTGAAGGTAACAGGAATTTCCTTGCTAAATTGCTTACGGATAATATTCCTGAAAAAATAATAAAACATATAAACTGCCCGGTTCTAATTACATTCGGTCAAACACGATTCGAAGGATAAAATGCTGCACGGAAGAAAACGATTCATAAGATTTTCGGTAAAAATCTTTTTTATAATTCAAGCATTTTTCATTTTTTCATTCCAATCGCCGGCGAAAATACCGCACTTTTCAGGCGTCGAATATATTTTCAGCCAGCCTTCTCTCGCATCAACAGTTTCGTCTGCGGAAAACCCGTCGGGACTCAACCAAAAAACAAGAAACGATGATGAAACTCCCGTCAAACTTTCCCTGTTGTGGATAATACCCTTTGCCGGAATGCTCCTCTCGATCGCTCTTATACCTCTCATCAAACCGGAGTGGTGGCACCACAACTTTAAATGGGTGAGCATGTTTTGGGGACTTCCGGTGTTTATCGTTATGAGCCGGATCGTTCCCGAACGTACTTTTCACACAGCGATGGAATATCTATCTTTCATCGCTCTCGTCGGCTCTCTTTTCGTGATATCGGGAGGAATTTTAATAAGGAGTTCTTTCGCTTCAAGCACTCTTACAAATGCGGTTTTTCTCGCCGTGGGCGCAGGCATGGCAAGCTTCATCGGAACAGCAGGAGCATCGATGATTATGCTCAGGCCGCTTCTAAGAATTAACAGTGACAGAAAGGTGAAAATTCATATTTTCGTCTTTTTCATCTTCATCGTCAGCAATATCGGCGGATCCCTAACGCCTCTCGGGGACCCCCCCCTATTTCTCGGCTTTCTTCAAGGAGTTCCTTTTCATTGGCCTTTCTTACACTTAATTCCATTATGGGCGTTGAATATCAGCCTGCTTTTAATAATGTTCTCGATAATTGATTATTTAATCACAAAAGGAGAAAAATCGCCTCCACCGATTGAAAAAGGTGATGATTTTAATGTTCTCGGCTCAATAAATTTCTTATTTCTCGCGGGTGTTGTAGCTGTCGTTATCGCTTATGGGAGCTTTCTTCCGAAGTCATGGGGATTGCTGAGAGAAGCGATCCAAATAATATTTATGGTGCTTTTGGCTTTATTGTCGCTAAAAATGACAAAAAAAGAAATACGTGAAGAAAACGGATTCTCTTGGTTCCCGGTAAAAGAAGTTGCGATACTTTTCGCCGGTATTTTCGCGAGCATGATCCCCGCGCTCGACATTCTGCAATATCTCGGAGAGACGGGAAAAATCGCGGTTAATCATCCTTGGCAATTTTTCTGGATGTCAGGCGTGCTTTCGAGTTTTCTCGACAACGCGCCAACATATATGACATTCCTCTCGCTTGGGAAAACCCTCGGCATCACCGCTTCAGGCGTCTGCAACGGGATCAACGTAATAGGCGGCTGCATACCCCAAAATATCCTATTGGCCATCTCAGCAGGCTCCGTCTTCATGGGGGCAAACACATATATCGGAAATGCGCCCAATTTCATGGTGAAATCCATCTGTGAGGAAAACAGCGTAAAAATGCCTTCGTTTTTCGGATACATGGCATGGTCAATCTGCATCCTCATTCCTCTTTTCATTCTGAATACGTTCATTTTTTTCAGATAAATCCACCTCGCGAACAACCGGCATTACTAAACCTTGACATTGATTGGATATAGCTATATAAATTTGAAACAAATGTTCATTACATTATGAAAAAAGCGATAAGAACATTTTTGTGTGTTTTGCTTGCCGCATTTGTCTTTGCGGAATTTTGTTTCGCCGCTTCTGAAACATCCTACCCCAAGGTTGTAAAAGCTCCAATCAATCTGATTTTGAACGATGGGACATTATTGATCTACCGTGGAAATCAATCGGGACTCATTCCCGGCATGATTTATAACGTCAAACTCGGCGATGATACTATAGCTGATATAAAAATTTTAGAATCATCCGCAAGCATGACAAAAGCTAAAATTCTTTCCTCCAAAATTGTTCCTACTGAAGGAAACCTTTACGATCTCGTGCCGACTGGAAATATTTCACGTGCCGATAGCACGGAAACTAAAACTTTTATTAATGAAAACTCCGGCCCGCAACCTACGCTCGAATCTTCAGAATCAATTTCTGACAATAACTCCGGCTATCTTAAGAGAGAAGACGAAACGTCAGCCCCGAACAGAGGAAGAAGAGAAGTCATTATCGAGAGCGATTCATCTTCTGAAAAGAAGATCGATAAAAAGCCATCCGAAACTCCGAGCGAGAAGAAAGCTGAAACGGAAGAACCGCCTGAAGATATGGAAACACCACCGCCGGCCGCTGCAACTCACGCCCCAACGATACTCGGCTACATTCAAAAAGTGGAATCTCACAGTAACTATCCTAACGAAGATACTCCTGTAACCGGAGATTTCGGTTCGGTAGCTTATTACACGACTACCATTTTCGTGACAAGGAAATATGAAACCGGCTACACCGGCATGTTGTCTTTCATGCAGAAATTCAGGATAAACGACACGAAGGCATTAACTCACATCTTCGGCGCGACCATAATGGACAGCCTCTCCCTCGGATGGACCGGAACGCTCGGCCTTTCATACATAGCAAGCGACCTCCATGATGACAATGAAAATTGGGCTAAAGACGCGACATGGATTAATGCTGGTATCGAATATAATGACAACCCGCTGAGAAAGTTGCCGAATACAATCAAATACGGCGTGACCTACGGCTCAGACACCGATGACGACAAAGGCAGGATGCTCACCGGAAAAATCAGCAGAAAAGAAGCCCACAACAAACTTACCGACTACGAATACACCTACCAATTGTTATATACGCTCGACAGCGATTCGGTATTTGCGGACAGATTCACTTTTTCGCTCGACAGGAAACAAAAGAAGTTGATAAAGGTTAAGTATGAAATTCAATATACTAATAATAGATACGACGGGAATAAGGGCGACGACCTTTCGTTCAAAATAAGCTATCTCGAACCCAAGATACTCAAATGACGCGCGGAGACCAACGAATGAAATCGAGAAAATACATCCTTTTCCTTCTTCCGCTTCTTATCGTCTCTCTTTTCAACTGTGTTACCCTATCCCAGAATATCGACGCTGTCCTTTCAAGGATAAAAGGGGACGTAAAGGTACAAAGAGCGGGAGAAACAAAATGGACCGCCGCAACGGATAAAATGAAAGTTTCGCAAGGCGATTCGATCCGAACCGGCGCCGGAGCCGAAGTGTTCGTTTCTTGGAATGAGAACGCTGTAAGATTAGGCCCGCTGTCACAAACAAAACTCAGTACCATCGGCGGAGCGAATGAAAAGTCTCTCGTCGATCTTTCAAAGGGAAAGATTTTCTGCAAGGTTCGAGGTAAGCAGAAAAACGAAACGATATTCGAAGTCAGAACGCCCATCGCAACCGCCGGTGTGAGAGGGACGAGCTTCGAAGCCGCTGAAAAAAGCTTCTCAGTCGTTGAAGGAACCGTTTCCATTAAATCCGGAGATTCCGAAATCGAACTAACCGCGGGAATGATGCTCGAACTCGTTGAGGAAGGTCTTCCGGAAGAACCGATGATGATCCCTCAGGAACAAATGCAGAACCTTAACGACATGGATAAGAACTGCGACAGCGTCATAACGGAAACATCGTCCGAAGCCGGCGGAGAATCAGGCGAAAGTAAAAGCAGCGGAGAATCTTCATCCCAGAACGAAGCAAGCGTAGCCGACGCAATAGAAAGCAGCGAGAACGCGATTGATACCAGCTCGTCAACCGTGGATGTACTGAATTCATACAACTACGATCTCGAAGCCGGGACCGGCGGAATACTTTTCTACCTATTCTATTGATGCACGCGAAATTGAAACACTCCTTTTAATAAGGGGCATTTAATGAAAAAGATTTGTAGTGAAAAACGCCGATACGCATCTCCTACAACAATTTCAGTGGCGATGCTTTTTATTTTTTTCATGTTGCAGGGTTGCGGCGGCGGCGGCGGCGGCAGCATCACCCGCAACACTTCCTTCAACAGCGGCTATGCAAACGTATCCGTAAGAGCTAATTTCGGGCGTTCCTCTTCAATGGTGCAGTCTCCTTCATCTTCATGGGCCGGTTCAAAAGATTTAGCGAGATACGCTCAAGTTGATCTCTCGAGCGCGGCGCTCGCGGAAACATCGAGAATGTACCAGCAGTGCTCCAATTTCGGCGAATGGGTGACAGATAACATATCTCAGTCGTCTTCCATAATCCCCGTATATCTGGACGTTGCGGCGGGTAATGTGGCGGCCGGCGCGACAGGCTCCAGTCTCTTAAATGAGGGATTGACGCTGAATATGTCAACGATAGGAATAGGAAGCACGGTTATCGCGAGTTCGTGTGCGTCAATCGATAGGTCTTCAAGAGCGGGCGCGGGCGTGATGAAGAACGTGATCGCAGGCAGGAACAGGCTCGTAGAAGCCTATGCGTTCCCCAACGGGACAAACGTACCGGTCGGCGATTGGAACCGCTCGGAAATCCCCTCCATGACCTATGACTATGTTGCGGCGATAGCCGACATTGATGAAGGGACATACGGAGTGGTCGAGCTTTCACCGAGAACAACGCTCGTTTCGGCG
>JAKLIR010000560.1 GCA_022709505.1 bacterium
TAAAACCTTTCCACGCGGAAAAGCCCGATTTAGAAAAAACTTCGCCGGCGCGGCCGCAGGATGAGCTTGAAGAAGTCTATACGGCGCTCGTTACAGGCACGAAAGACTACGTCCTGAAAAACAGATTCCGCAAAGTTCTGATAGGTTTGAGCGGCGGGATAGATTCCGCCCTCACCGCGGTGATCGCCGCCGATGCTCTCGGTGGAGAGAACGTGATATGCGTGACCATGCCGTCCCGGTTCTCATCGGAGGGAACCAAGTCGGACGCTGGGAAACTCGCGGAAAACCTCGGGTTGAAACTCATATCGGTCCCGATATCCGGGATTCTCGATTCCTACATGGAGTTTCTCGGCGAACCGCTCGGAGGCGGACCTCCCGGGATCGAACACGAAAACCTTCAAGCGAGAATCAGAGGCAACATTCTGATGGCGCTTTCGAACAAATTCGGCTGGATCGTGTTGACAACCGGCAACAAAAGCGAGACGGCCGTCGGGTATTGCACTCTTTACGGAGACATGGCCGGCGGTTTCGCGGTGATTAAGGACGTTCCCAAGACTCTTGTTTACAGGTTGTCCGAGTACGTGAACGAAAAATACGGCAGAGAAGTCATTCCCAAATCCGTGATCGAAAGGCCGCCGACGGCCGAACTCCGCCCCAACCAACTGGATCAGGATTCACTTCCTCCTTATGAAATTCTCGACTCTATCATTCACGCTTACGTCGAGCACGATATGAGTTTCGACGACATAGTTGCTTCGGGATTCGATCCGGAAACAGTGTCTTCAGTCATAAGATTGATAGACCTGAGCGAGTACAAGCGGCGGCAGGCGCCTCCCGGCGTGAAGATCACCCCCAAAGCGTTCGGGAGGGACAGAAGGCTGCCGATCACTAACAGATACAGGCAAAAACCAACCGGCGGACACCAAAAGTAAAAGACAACTCTCGCAACCGAACAGCCGGAAATAAGGAGGATGTCATGAGATGCCACTTCCTGAAATTCGGTAATTTGATGGGCTCGCCAGACCTGAAAGCCATGATGCGAAATCTCGGAGACGACAATAAGGCGATCGATGCTCTATGGGACGACGTTGCATCGATAAAACTCATGTTCGGGCTCGACGGGCGATCAACTTCAGCCCTCATTTTAGCACAGGGTTGCCCGGCTCTTTTCCCGGCGCTCGTCGATTGCTCTTTTGTCTGCGCCGACCCGCATTCCTTCGGCGACGCCTCCGTGTCCGCCGCAATCAGCGCCATTGAATCCGCCGGCCTGAATCCGGCGGAAATCAAGAGCCTGTTCATCACCCATCCTCACGCGGATCATTTCGACTCACGCCTATTGAAAAAGCTGCCCAACGCCACAGCCTATTCACACCCCGATTCCGGAGTCGCGGGAACAAGCCCTTTGAACCTCAAGGATTTGCCTAAATACTTCACCGCACTCAACACTCCGGGCCACGGAACCCCGCACTGCAGTTTCATATTCGATTTCGATGAGCACGATTTGTCAATCTGTTTCGCCGGCGACCTTATCATGAGCCACGCCCATTTCCTGAGTTTGGACCAAAGCTTCGCTTTTTCAGATGTCGCTCAGGGAAAAGAAAGCGTAAGGAAACTCATGTCGGAATTGGATGCGAGAAACACGACTTACAAGATGATCGTGCCGGGACACGATATCCCGTTTTTCACTCACGCCTTGCCTTGATTATTTTTTCGGATGGTTTTTGAAGAAGGTCCTCATCACGTCCGTCGCGTTGATTTCGTCCGTTCCCAATATGGAATCCGGTAAAGAACGGCCTCCATCCATGATTGTGAAAAGTTATGCGTCCACCCCATACTCTCCCTTGTATGAGACTGACCCGTCGCCGGCGCCCCACATCGGATTTTCCACACGGCGGGATATTCAATTTAAAAGTTATATCGGAAGCCATTTGGTATATGATATTACAGAATTTTGATCGGAGGTTTGCAAGTGAAAAAGTTTCTTCTCGTCGTAACAGTCGTACTTCTTTTCGCGGCGGCGGTTAGCGCCGCTCCCGTGCAAAGACTTTTCGTCATACAGCAACCCCTCCTGAGTTTTCCGGCAATAGTCAAAACAGGAGACAGCTTTGT
>JAKLIR010000561.1 GCA_022709505.1 bacterium
CTCGCCACGCGTTACGGCGCGGAGCGCCGTAACGAGAAGTTAAAGGCATTGAGTCGTTGAGCATCGTAACGAGGGTAACTCTGCGTGAGAAATTTCTTTTACCTTATTATCCCATGAGAAATTGCCAAAAGCGATGAGGCGCAATGTCGAATTCTCCTGAGGAGAATGTTTCTCGACGGGCCGAGCTCTGCCGAGGCCCAAGGCGAGCGAGTACGAGGGAGCATACTGTTTAGTATGTAACCGAGTTCGAGTCGATGATGCAACGCCGCGAATCGCCGCTTTTCGCGATTTCTCCCGGAATTGCGCGCGCGAAAAGTTTAGGAAGGATTCTTAAGGGAACCCTTCTCAAAGGGTTCCCTTGAGCGGCCGGGCGCCGAGACCCACCGGGCCGAGACCCGGCCATGCAGCTAATGCATACTTTATAAGTTATCCTCGAAACCGATTTTATAGGGGATCGACATCGACGGCGAAACACTTTGACAATAAGAAGCTGCTTTGATAACATAGCATGAAACGCAGAGCCTATCCGGGCGACAAGACAAAGGAGGGAGACGGAAATGTCCATTATTGATGATTTCAAATTGGATGGAAAAGTAGCAATCGTCACCGGCGCCGGGCGCGGCATCGGGCAGGCGGTGGCGGTGGCATACGCCGAGGGCGGCGCGAAAGTTCTCGTGAACGACCTCGACGCGAACGTGGCCGAGGAAACACTCGCGCTCGTCCGCAAAGCCGGCTCGGACGGCATAATCGTCGCGGGCAACGTTATGAACAAGTCGGATGTCGAGAACACGGTGAGAGCCGCTCTCGATAAACTCGGCGGTCTCGACATCATGGCGAACATCGCCGGAATCACACGCGACGGCATGCTGCACAAAATGCCGGAGGAAACTTGGGACTTTATCATAGACGTCAACCTGAAAGGCACGTTCTTCTGCTGTCAGGCCGCCATGGCCGCGATGCGCGACCTCGCGAAAGCGGACGGAAAAGTGAAGAAATCCCGCAAGATCATCAACACGTCGTCAGTCGCCGGAATCTACGGGAACAAGGGACAGGCGAACTACTCGGCCGCGAAAGCCGGAATTATCGGCATGACTAAAACAGTCGCCATCGAAGGCCTCATGAGCAACGTTCAGTGCAACTGCGTCGCCCCCGGATGGATCGATACCCGCCTCACTCAGAAAAAGGACGAAGGCGCGAACATCGGAATCCCGGATCAGGACCGCCAGCAGACTCTCATGTACATGAATTTCATGGGCGTCCGCATGGGTGCGCCGATCGATATCGCCCGTGTGGTCTATTTCCTTTCAACCTCAGGCTCCGACTATCTTACAGGGATGACCATAAATGTCAGCGGCGGACTCAAAACCTGACATTCCCGCAAACGCCGATTATACTATCGGCGGATTAACCCACATCCTCCGGTGAAAAATCCGGACTAATCCCGAATCCTTCATCTGGATTCGGGAGCAATGAGTCAGAGCGGATGAAAAGCAAGGCGGAAGGAGTATCTTGCCTGTGAGCGTACCGAGATGTACGTGAACGAAAAAATGCGACGACAACGAAGCTGTTCGCCGCTATGAACATTGCACCGGATTCGGCGCACTATTGACGAATCCGGACTATTTATGAAAAGCAGGCCGGTAGCCTCCTCTCTCCCCAAAGGGAGGGGAGGCTTTTTCATTACGGATTCGTCTATAGAACGATGGATTCCGGTTTAATCAGAATTCCGGATCCGTCATTCACTGCGGCGGTTATTCGTCCGGCGTCAAAATAAATTCCGACGAAACACCGGGCCGTCAGCCGACATTCGGAACCGGATGCGCTTCTCCAACCCGGATTTTCCTCCTGAAAAATCCGGGAAATCGCAAAAAGAGCGATCTACGGCGTTGCATCATCGACTCGAACTCGGTCACATACGAAACAGTATGCTCCCTCGTTCTCACTCCATGCGTCTTGTATCTCATCTCTTTTTCCTATTTCAACCCACATTGGTGAAAAATGTGGGCTAAATAAAATCGGCCCGGATTTTTCTCCGGAAAAATATGGGTTAAAATATAGTTATGAAAAGAGAAACGCGCCAAACGGAAAAAAGCCGCCCTAT
>JAKLIR010000562.1 GCA_022709505.1 bacterium
GTCTCTCTAAAGCAACTGTGCGCCCGGTTTTCTCATCGCTCTGCAAACTCCGCCACACGGCGCCGCTCGTTGTGTCCGATGGGAAAAATATCATAAGAACCCGCACCTCCGGAGAGACAACCTCTTTCGATGCGAAAGCCGGAGTGACATACACAATCACTGTGTTGAAATAGACAAGGAGCAAACATGACAATCAAAGCGAAGAGCGGACTTGGTTATGTACCCGGGCGTCCCGCCGTGGATAAAAGCACATGCACGGGATGCGGCTTGCGCCCCCGCGCGCGGTGATACATCTCCGATTGGGATCGTCGTTACTCAGTTTTCCACTTGATCTGAAATTCTATCTCTTCCTCGCCATCTTCCCTCTCGTGCTCTATGTTCACGATCGCGTTCTTCGGCACGGTGATTCTTTCTCCTGCTATCTGAATCCTGAAGTTTTTCCCTTCGGCGAGCGAATCCGCGAGCCTCTTCAGCTTTGCGATCATCTGCTCGTTCGTATAGGCTTTCTCAATGTCTCTTTTTTTCTTTTTTTTCACGTCCGCCTCCGGATTTAATTCAATGTTGTTCTCAGCCGCGGAGCGCGGCCTTTGCTTCTCTTCCGCCTCATTCCTCGCGAAACGCCGACGACCACCGGTATTCCTCGGCATGGCCGGCGAGTCTTTTTCGGACGGGATTAAGATGTATCTTCCTCATTTTCATCATGTAGTCTTCCGCTCCCGCGACCTCGTTGCTATAAAACTTTTTCCTCCAAACCCGCTTCTCGAACTTTCCGGCTTGTTTTGTTTTTTGTCCGGTATATGCCTTGAAGTTGCTTATGAATTCCGTTAACTCCCAATCCGCCGGAGCAACAAGCATGTGCAAGTGATTCGGCATGATAACGTATGCGCCGACCGTTACATGCCCCGATTCCTGATGATATTTGATCGCTGTTTCGGGAATCGACATGAGTTCGTCGTTCAGGAAAACGTTTCGTCTCCTGTAGGTATATAAAGTTACGAGCGAATAATTTTCAGGTTTTCCCGGGACCGGCAAATTGGAATTCATATAAAATATTTTATTTGCATCGGGTATTCTCGGCAATGGAACAGGCAAAAGCTGTTTTCGCGCGGGGGGATTGTCAAGCAAAAATGTATTACGTTGGCGAATATGAACTATAATATTATTATAAAATAACAATGACATTATCATCCGAGCGGAGAAATACGGCAAAATCTAACCCGCATTTTTCACCAATGTGGGTTGAAATCGGAAAAAGAGATGAGATACAAGGCGCATCGAGCGAGAACGAGGGAGCATACTGTTTCGTATGTGATAGAGTTCGAGTCGATGATGCAACGCCACAGATCGCTCTTTTTACGATTTTCCGGATTTTTCCAGTGAAAAATCCGGGCTAAATGATGTTTGCCATAGTGTGAATCTTGCTTGAGAAAGGCGGGTTGCGAAAAGGAAATCCTTTTTCGCGAATATTATGAATGATCAGGTTGAACAACTTATAGAAAAGTGGCGGAGCAGCGACCGGGAAGTCGTAAAGGCAAGCGTGATAGAAGAACTCGGGAAGATAGGAGACCACAGGGCGTTGCGGCCGCTGATAGAGGCTTTGAACGACAGCGACACGCTCGTGCGCTGGAACGCCATACAAGGGCTGACGAAGTTCGGCAAGGACTCCGTGCCCTATCTGCTGAAAGCGCTCGACAGCACGGACCGCTTCGTCAGAAGGAACGTGGTGCAGGCGTTGAGCGAGATAGGCGGCGAGCAGACAGTGGACATCTTCATACGGATGCTGCTGCTCGACGAGACGGACAACAATGTCTTGATCGAGATAATCAAAGCCCTGAACAAACTCCGTCCGGTGAGGGCGGTGGAGCCTTTGATCGCAATGCTGAAAACCACGGACTGGGAACTGAAGTGGAGGGCGATACACACACTCGGCTCGATAGGCGACCCCCGCGCCGTGGAGCCTCTTCTCGAGCTCATAAACGACGAAGACACCGACATCAGGTGGGCTGCGAACGTGGCGATCGAGAATATCAAGCACATCTCCAACCAACCGGCGGACAATAAAGACACCGCTCCGGCGCCTATACC
>JAKLIR010000563.1 GCA_022709505.1 bacterium
CTTATCCGAAAACATCTTCGCTCCCCGAAACTTGCCGAAAACAGCCGTGGAGGCCTTTGAAGTAAAAGCGAGAGCTTCGAGGTATCGGGGATAGTTTTCGATATCGGTTATCGCGGCGTTTCCTGAAGCAACCGCCGCGCGGGCCACCGAAAACGCTTCGAACGTCAGCAGCCGCCTGTCGAAAGGCGTCGGGATAATGTAATCGGGGCCGAACACGAGCTCCCTCCCGCCGTATGCCGAGCGCACTTCGTCCGGCACGGGCTCTCGCGCAAGACGTGCGAGCCCTTCAGCCGCCGCGACTTTCATCTCTAACGAAATTTTCTTGGCTCTCACATCCAGCGCGCCGCGAAATATGAATGGAAAGCCGAGAACGTTGTTCACCTGATTCGGATAGTCCGACCTGCCGGTGGACATTATGTACGGCTTTTCGCCCATCACTTCCCGAACTTCCTCGGGGTATATCTCCGGGTCCGGGTTCGCCATTGCGAATATGCCCGGACAACCCGCCATCTCTCTCAGCCACTGCGGCTCGAACGACCTCGAACCGTCTCGATTGAATCTGCTCGACACCATTATCACGACATCCGCTCCGGAGATCGCATCCTTTAATGTTCTCGCCGGAGTGTCCTTAGCGTACCGCCTCTTGTGCTCGTTGAGATCGGTCCGTCCGGAATGGCAAACGCCACGCGTATCGACCATGGTTATGTCGCGCACGCCTTCCTCAGTTATCATATCCGCAATCCTGATCCCCGCCGCGCCGGCGCCGTTTATCGCCACCTTAAGTTCATCGGGCGCTTTACCCATCAGCAAACAATAGTTCTTCATACCGGCGAGCGTGATGACCGCCGTTCCCCACTGATCGTCGTGGAAAACAGGTATGTCGAGCATCTCCTGAAGCTTGTCCTCGACCTCGAAACAAGCGGGCGCGGCGATATCCTCGAGATTTATTCCGCCGTACATCCCGGCGGACGCCGCCGTCAGTTCTATGAGCTTGGCCGCGTCGGTCGGTCCATTATTTCCATTTACTCTGGCATTCTCGAAAATCACCGGCCACGCATTCACTTCTCCGAAAATCTTGAAAAGAACGCACTTGCCTTCCATCACCGGCAATCCCGCGAGCGGCCCGATGTCTCCAAGCCCGAGCACCGCCGTGCCGTCCGTGACAACCGCCACGAGATTGTTCTTCGCCGTATATGAATACGCCGCTCCGGGGGCGGTCTGAATCTCTTTACATACCTCCGCCACTCCGGGCGTGTATGCCAAACTCAACGTTCTGCTGTCGTTCAATTCTCTGACTGTCGATACCGCAATCTTGCCTCCGAGGTGATACTCGAGGGCCGCTTCCCTTGTTATTTTCATCTTCCCGCCTCTCCTAAACACTGCCTATCAGGGTCTGGAGCCGACAACTTAAAACCCCTCTCAAATCCTGAGACTGGATTTTAACATTTTCAACCTAAAAAACGCTATTCCATTAACAAAAAAGCGGCGCCATGACAGCGCCGCTTTTTAATTCGTTCGAATTACCGCCGTTTTTAATTCCCATCATCCGGAGCGCCCTGCGGGCCGCCCATTCCCTGCGGGCCTCCCATCCCTTGCATGCCGGGACCTCCGCCTCTCATCATTCCTCCGCCCATACCTCTGTTCTGCTTGAATTTCCCCATTTTATCTTTCGCCTGCTTCTTCACCGCTTCTTTCAATTTCGACATCTGCTCCGCCGTCAGCACCGCTTTCGCTTCGACAAGCGAATGAATCTGGGATTTCTGGATCGCGAGCCTCTTGTCGCTTATTTCGGTGAGTTTCGAATCGATTTTCTTGAGGTCCGGATTATCTTCATCCAACAGTTCCCTCAAATCCAATTCAAGAATTCTCAGGTCAGCTTCGGTTCGAATACTCTGCCTGTGGCTCGCCGAAAGAATGGAATCGATCTTCTTTACCTGTGAATCAGTGAGGCCTACTTCAGCCTGAATCGTCGGGTTCGATATGATCTTCTCAATGATCATGAACCCTTTTTGCCCCATCATTCCTCCACCCATCCCGCCTCGCATACCCATTCCCTTACCCACAGTCGTTTGCTTCCCTT
>JAKLIR010000564.1 GCA_022709505.1 bacterium
TGGCATTACGGCGACCGTTGTATGTTCGATCCTGAAGACGACGCCTTGTTATGCGGTGGTTGTGGGAACCAAGGGCGCTATATTCGTATATGCGCCGTTCCCGTCAGCGCTGTCTGTTGACGGCGGGGTCAAGGACTTTTACCTTTGCCTCCTTCAGACGGGAAATAAGATTAAGGATATAACGGTCCCCACCAAACTGACATACGCATGCCAGCTCGAAGCGTTCCGCGAAGCCGTGAGAACGGGAAAACAGCCGATCACCAATATCGATTCGGCGGTTGCCAACATGGCGCTCATAGATAAAATGCTGAAAGCGGCGAACGTTAAACTAAAATATCCGGAAGCCGCGAAACCTAAGGTTTGAGTAATCACCGCGTGAAACAACTACTTGCGCCGTATTTTTAGTAAGAGAACAAATCACTTTCGCATGGTGTTTTTTTAGTGTCTCGTTGAGGGTATTATCCCGAATCCTCTGATTGGATTCAGCGATATTGACGAATCCGGTATAATTACGAACGAGGATATTTTCCCACATGCTCCAAAAGCTTGAAACAGGCAAGGATCGAGTGCTTTTACGAAATGCTCGCGTTCTCGACGTTCGGGCAGGTTCTCTGAACACTCCTGCAAACGTGTTGGTGAAAAGCGGTGTCATCGCGGACATGGACGCCGGGAAATCTTCCGTGGATTGCGATGTGATCGAATGCGACGGTTTGACGCTCTCTCCGGGGCTCATCGACTGCCATTGCCATATTCTGAGCCCGTTCATCGCGGAACAAAAAGGTTTGCCCGGATTGTGGATGCTCAGGCAGATAAGACGCAACTTCGCGGCCATGCTTGCAACCGGCGTCGTCTGCGTCAGGGACATGCTTTCGCCCATCAAATTCATGAATTATTTCCGTGATTCGATAAACGAGGGGAAGATTCCGGGACCGCGTATCCTCGCCGCCGGGCCCGTGCTGAGTTGCAAAGGCGGTTACCCGCAATTCATCGAGCCGGTCCCCGCGTTGATAGCAGCCTTCATAGGCCAACCGAAATTACACCTTGATACTCCTCAAGAAGCAGCTTCCGCGATTCGTGATCTCAAGAAATGCGGTGTCGATATCATCAAAGTTGGATATACACATCTCAATGCCGACATGGAGCCGGACAACCCGTTACCTGTAATTTCCGGCGAGGTTTTCGACGCTATCTGCAAAACCGCACATTCGCTTGGACTGAAGGTCGGCGTGCATCATTTCTGTGCTCAAGACCTTTCTGAAATCCTCCGGCACGACGTTGATTCGATAGAACATCTGCCTTTCGACAGGGCTTTGTCTTCAGATGAAATCGCATTCGTTAAAAAGCACGGAGTCAGAGTGGTTCCGACTCTCACCATGACGGAAAGCGTGATGCGATTCGAGGAGAAGTCGGAATTTTTGAACAGCGCGTGGGCCTCGGATATTTTCGAGCCGAACGTTCTTCAATATTTGAAATCCGTTGCCGCTTCGTGGCTCGATTTCTCTGATCCGAACCACCTTAAGAGTTTCGGGGTGTCCCGCGGCCGGAGGGAATTTCACAAGTATGTCATGCGTAACGCTATACAACTTCGTGAGGCCGGGGTCCCGATTAGCACGGGGACCGATATGGGCGCGGTCACTTCATTCCCCGGCGAGACCGCGGATGAAGTCAGGCGACTGAGTTGTATCGGGCTCTCGAATCCGGACGCAATTAGAGCCGCGACGCTTAAAGCCGCCGAATTACTCGGCGTCGAAGATAAAATAGGCGCCGTCGAGCCCGGCAAGAACGCGGATGTCATATTGATCGAAGGCAATCCTCTCGATGACATCGACGCGGTGAAACGGATTCGTTATGTGGGTAAGGGCGGGTGCTGGTACCAGACTAAACATCCTGAAGCACCTGATTTCTGGCATGGTTTCGAGCTCGTAATGAAAGACGCGGGATAATATCCATTCTGTTTAAGGACTTTTAATGCTCGACGAAGGTTATGTTCGAACAAATTGGCGGCGTTATGGTGCTTCAGCGTTTCTTAGATTGAAACAGTGGTGGTCATTCGAGGGGCTGGACACCGAGC
>JAKLIR010000565.1 GCA_022709505.1 bacterium
TTTTGCGTCATGTGCGTCCAGAAATTTGTGGGCCGTTTAAGAAAATCGTTCAGCGGGTCTATCCCATTTTTCCTGCTCATCCACCTTGAGATGATTTTAATCCGCCTCATTCTATCCTGTTCATTGATGACGAAAGGCTTTATAGAACGCCCCTGTTCCATTCTCCTTTGCTGAATCAGCAGCGCCTCCGGACTTTCCGACCACACAATGTCCGCCTTCTCATCTATAACGTCGTTAACCATGTCGATTATAGAGTTGAACGCCACGAACTCACTATCCGTATTCCCGGTGTGTCGCACGAAATCTTCATATCCGAAAGGGGAAAAACAAATCGTATAATTCTTCCAACTGACTTGCCTTTTGCTGAAATTTTCCCGTTCGCTGTGGATTATTAAAACGCGCCTGTCGCTCATGCGTCACCAGCTAAAAAAAAGTCGCGTGCGGCGTCTTTCCAGTGCCTCAACAAAACTTCAGGCGCTTCTCCCGCCCGCTCCGATGCAAGCCCGCAATAGCGAGGCACATCAACACCCGGCAGAAATAAATCATGGGTGACTGAGTGGAGAACCGCTATCGTTTTTATCATTCCCGACAAATGTTCGGCAAAGTCGTAAGTCGAGCATTCTCCTTCGTTGACGACGTGGAAAACGCCTTGCCTGTCGTTCTCGATGAGCCGCACGAGCGCGGTTGCGAAATCTCTCGCATAAGTAATATTCGAAATCGTGTCGGTCGCGACATTCAGGTTGTTTTCGATCTTCAGCAAGCCCGGAAGCATCGAGATGAAATTTCCTCCTCGCGTCCCGAACATTCTCGATGTTCTCACGACAAGGGCCCGCTGACACGCTTCGAGCGCATATCGCTCTCCCAGCGATTTTGTTTTACCGTACACATTTATCGGTGCGGCTTCATCCGATTCCAAATATGGAGACGTCTTTTTGCCGTCGAAAATGAAATCCGAACTTATAAAAACAAACTTCGCTCCCGCCTCGGCGCAGGCGCCGGCTATGTTCAGCACACTGTCCGCGTTGATCTTGCGCGCGGTTTCCGGAAAGAATTCGCACTTTACTTTGTCAACCATCGCGGCTGTGTGTATCACGACATCGGGCCTATGAAATTCTATAGTGCGCTTCGACATACCGGCGTCCGTGACGTCGCATTCCGCCCTACTAACCGGCGTCACGCTATATTTGTCACCCAACACCGCAACGATCTCGCGGGCCGCAAACCCTTCTCCACCGGTTATAAGTATCCTTCTTTTCATAAGTTCAACTATATTACAAATACGATTCCGCGCAAAGAGTACTTGCACGAGCGGCGCGAGGCATGGATTCGTATCCTTGGGGTCAATAACGCCTACTTTTCGGCGAAGCGTTTTTGCGCAATCTATCGTGAGCTTTGTTCACAGCCTCGGCAATTCGAATAATCGTCGGTTCGTCCATCCCGGGATTCAGAGGAATCTGCACGCTGTTTCGAGCGGCGAGATCGGTGTTCGGAAAATTCTCGTCCGCGCAATTGCCCATAAAAAACTTGCCGGTGTCTATTCCGGAGCGAAGCAGGATGTTTGAAAACAGCACCGGCTCCTCCGACATCAACATGTAAAGCCAATAGATAGAATAACAGCCCGGCGGGTCTTCGAGGCGGAATATGGCGGGATCGAGGAGTTCGTTCAATAGTTTTGCATTTTGAGCTCTTCTCCTGTTATCTCCGTCAATCCTGCGAAGCCATTGCCTTCCGATGTACGCTTGAAGATTGGAATACCCGTGCGCTTTGCCACGAGGCTCCTTGAAGCGGTGTATCGTTGGATTGTAAACGTTTAGTAAATCAGAAGAGAACAAGCTCATCAGAAACTGAATCGGAAAAACGACGGCGGAAAATAGCGGTGGAGAAGTAAGCAGCTTCATCAGAGCGGCGATCGCAACAGCACGGGCGAGATGCGAGAGATTAGGCGCGGGCAGTTCCCGCGACATCTTTTTCAGTTTTTCTCCCAACGCCTTGTCAGACGTCGTCGCCATCCCGCCGCCGAAAGTATTGAAATATTTAGTCGCGGAGAAAGTGCAGAACCC
>JAKLIR010000566.1 GCA_022709505.1 bacterium
TCGAGCATAAAATAAACGAATTGATCCTTCACTCAATATTGCATCTCATGGGATACACCCACAGTACGAAAAAACAGTTCGAGAGAATGGAAAAACAACGCATTTTAATACTCAAGAGACTTGAGGGTTGATATGAACAACCAATTCGGCAACGGTGAAGAAAGCCATCATCCCAAGAAAATGCTTATTCAGGTAATTTCGAGTTTCAGATATGCATTTTCCGGCCTTTTTCACGTTCTATTGACCCAAAGAAATATGCGTTTTCACTTTTGCCTCGCTATATGGGTAATTTCATTTGCAATAGTTCTCAAATTATCCGAGTTCGAAAAAGCATATCTTTTCATAGTGATCACATTCGTCATCTCACTTGAAACAATTAACACTTGCATCGAAGCATTAACCGACATAATAAGTCCGGATTATCACGATAAGGCCAAGATCGCAAAAGACACCGCGGCAGCGGCCGTGCTTATTGTAAGCATCGGTTCGGTAATCTCCGCGGGCTACATTATGATGCCGCCGTTTTTCGATTCGCTCTTGAGTCACGATTGGTGGATGCGCCATTACAGGGATATGGCGGCTGTGGGTATCATTGTGATTTCGGTATTGGGTTTTTGGGGAACGCAGGTCATACGGCTTCCGATGACACCTCTTATGGTCGCCAACGGCGGCGCATCTTCATTCGCGATATGTTTCCTCAGCAGAGTCGGCGATGACGTACTCTCATTTTTCGCGCTTCAGTTCTTTTCGATCCTTCTCTTCCATTCGCTCGGAAGGCATAGAAAAAAAGTCTTCGTTCCGATATTGAGCCACATTTTCGGTATTTGCACATATATCGCCGCGGCCTTCTACATACATCCTTTGTGAAGATGTGAAAACATCATGCCGGGATATGTTGAAAAATCAGACTCATCCTCAGCGCAGGTGAGAGCGCTCGCTTCGGCTCTCAATAACAAACATTTTGACATTTACAGCACCGGCTTGCTTTCGAGAAGCCTCGCCCGGTGGTTTTCTTGGCTGCCCAAGGATATCGTTTCCGCCGGGGCGAGGATCGCGGCTGTACGGATAGGCGTGCCACAATCCGCGTCGAGCTTCGTGAGATCGAACGACATGGCCTCGTCGGTCGCGGCCCTGTATCCTCAGAGAGAATACAAATCGCTCCTCATAGGAGCGCCGAACGGCGGAATAAGCCACATAGGCTCCATTATCGACGCCCCTTTTCTAACGTCACATTTTCTTCTCTGTTTCAACGACATCAGGAACGTTGACGACGTTTACACGACTTTATTCCGGGCGCGCAGGCTCGCAATGGAAATCATCAGAAACAACCCGGACGTTCACGTCGTCGCACACTACGATCCCGTGCATGACAGACCGGTCCTTCTTTTCATTAACCACTTGAGAGCGAAGCTCACGAGCGTGCCCCGTTCCTACGACCATTTCATTTCAAAACACTTGGCGCATGACGGAGTGCTGATTCTCATCAGATGCAAATATTCATGGCTGCAATATAAGGTCCGGGATCGCTTTTCGTTTCAAATCGGAGGTCTCGGCGGTATTCCCGACTTCGAATACCTTGAGGGCAGCGAGCGTCTGATAAAATACCGCTCTTTGCAGAAAGGCTTGAAAACACGCGACGGCGGCTGGCGCCTGAAAAGCACGAAATATCCCATTGAACAGATGCCGGAATCCGAGTGGGGCGGCATGCCGCAATTCGAGGAAGCAGTCGCCGATTACGCCGCGAAAAAGGGAATTCCGTTGCTCGTTCTAACGGCGAACCACCCCGAACAATACAGCGAACTTGCTTTCGATCTACATGTCGAAGCTTCCGCCCGCGACGGTGTGGAACCGCTTTTCGTCTTCGCGGATTGCTTTAATCAGTTGGATCCTTTCGCGAACCTTTCCTCTCGGTTGATCCCTCTATGGCTGCCTTACTATTGCGATCGTTCATACAGTTTCGCGAAAAGAATGATTTCGAAGGTTTCGAGAGATTCTACGATCCTCCTTACAATTCATCCTTCGCTTGCCGACCCTTTCGATATGGTCCCACTCGA
>JAKLIR010000567.1 GCA_022709505.1 bacterium
TTTCCCGGCGGCGGGCCGGTCTATCCTCGCACCCGTCCCTGTGCCGCTCGTTATAACTCCCTGCATCGCGGACACGATTTCCTTCTCCACACGTTCCCCGAGCACTCTTTCTCCCTGAATATTTTTCCGCTGAAAAATAACGTTGCCGGCCGCGTCGGTTATCCGCTCGACCGCCACCGGTTTCTTCCTGTAGCCGCCGTTCGCTATGGTGGAATATGCCACCGCCATTTCGAGAATCGTCACCTCTCCGGTGCCGAGAGCGACCGAAAGATTCGCATCGATTCTGCTCGTGATCCCCATGCTGTGCGCGGTTTCGATGACATTCCTTACTCCCACCTTGTCCGCGATTTTCACGGCCGGAATATTCCTCGACAGTATCAGCGCCGTTCTATAGGACATGCCGCCTCTGAACCGCTTGTCGTAGTTGTCCGGGCAGTAGTCTTTCGGATATGAACGGTAGCAGACCCTGTTGTCCACAACCGTCTGTCCCATCGAGCCGTTCTGCTTCAACGCCGTGATGTAAATAAACGGCTTGAACGACGACCCCGGCTGCCTCAGCGCCTGCCACGCCCTGTTGAATTTCGACTTCGAGTAATCCGTTCCTCCTACCATGGCCAAGATCGCGCCCGTGCGCGGGTCCATCGATACGAGCGCGCCCTGCGTGATGTTCGCGTGCTGCTTGCGCGCCATCAGAATTCCGTATTTCACCGCGTCCTCGGCGTATCTCTGCGCCCTCATGTCGAGCGTGGTGTATATCCTGTATCCGTTGCCGTATATCTGTTGCGGCGTCATCTTGAACGGCCCCTTCTCGTCCTGAAGCGCGTCGAGAAGATACGTCACGAAGTACGGCGCTTTGTAATTCTCATAAGCCGGGCCCGTCAGTTTTCTCAGGTGGAACGGCTCCGCCACCGCGTTCTCATATTCCTGCGGAGTGATGAAATGCAATTCGAGCATCTTCGCGAGTATCGCATCCCGCCGGCGTTTCGCCCTTTCCGGATACACGTACGGCGTGTAAATGCTGGGGCCCTTGGGAACCGCCGCGAGCAGCGCCGACTCCGCTATCGTCAATTGATCGAGGTCCTTGCCGAAGAACGTTCGAGCCGCCGTCTTCACTCCGTGCGCCCCGTGCCCGAGATATATCAGGTTCAGATAATTTTCCAGTATTTCCTCTTTCGAGTATTTCTTCTCTATCGATAGAGATAATAGTATCTCTTTTATCTTCCTCGTCCCCTTTTGGCTGAGGTTCGACTCCATCTTCAGATCGCGCAACAAATAGGTGTTTCTTGCAAGCTGCTGCGTGATCGTGCTCGCCCCGTGCCTCTTCACGCCGCCCGTGGCGACGAACAAAAACGCCGCTCTTCCGATCCCTTTGAAATCCACTCCCTTGTGCTTGAAAAAACGCTCGTCCTCCGTTGCGATGAACGCGAGTTTAAGACTGTCCGGTATCTCCGTGAAACTGGCGTACTCTCTGTTCTCCTCGTATAGATCGGCGATCACTTCTCCGGACGAAGCGTAAACTTTTGTCGTCTCCTTGGCCATGGGAATCACGACCTGCCGGAGGTCCGGAAGCTCTTTTGCATATTTCGAGACAACGCCGACCGCCACCGCCGCCATCACAAGCATTAAAACCGTCAGGATCGCGAAAAGCCCGGCGAGCGCCGTCAGGCACGAAAATCCCGAGATGTTTATTTTCTTGTTTTTCTTGTTTTTTCGCGGAGGCGTTTTCTTCGCGGGCGCTGCGGCCGGTCTTGCTGCTGTCGCCGGTCTTCTCCCCGGCTGCGGTTTTCTGTCCATGTCGAATTCCGTTCCCTATTCTGCCTGAATATTCTGCTTCCAACACACCGGCTCGATAATCATTTGACAGCCGGCTTCCTAATATTGTTCTAATTAATCCAGATTGAATTCACAATCCTTTATATAATGTCCGCCCTAACCCACATTTTTCACCAATGTGGGGTGAAATCGGAAAAAGAGATGAGATACAAGGCGTATCGAGCGAGAACGAGGGAGCATACTGTTTCGTATGTGACCGAGTT
>JAKLIR010000568.1 GCA_022709505.1 bacterium
ATCCTTATCGTCCATTCAGCATCCGCCTCTCGTTTTCACCGGCGCATAAACGCAGAAAGGCTCCTCGTCGAGATAGTCGCCGGTCGCCGCGGCCGCCCGCGCCCTGCATCCGCCGCAACAACTCCAATATTCGCAGACGCCGCATTTGCCTTTATACGTCGAGGCGTCGCGCAACTTCAGAAACTCCGGAGAGTTTTCATATATTTTTTTGAAATCAAACTTTTCTTTTCGGAGATCCCCGCAGTTCAATTCGAGAAAACCGCAGGGCTGAACGATCCCGGAATAAGAAACGAAAACAAAGCCCTGCCCGCCCATGCAGCCCTTGGTCATCGCGAACAGCCCGTGAGATTTCGGAGAGACCTCGCGGCCGGCTTTCTTCTCGCGCTGTCTGAATATCCTGTAGTAATGCGGAGCGCACGTCGGCTTGAACTGGATCGGCGAGCCGAGGCTCTTTTCATATATCCAATTCAAGGTTCTTTCATATTCGGCGGGCGCGATCTCCATATCCGCGATCGCCTTGCCGCGTCCCGTCGGAACGAGAAGAAACGGATTGAAGGCCGCCGCGCCGAGCTCGATCGCGAGGTCGAGAATTCTCTCAAGCTCGTCCACGTTATGCCTCGTTATAGTCGTGTTGATCTGGAACTCGATACCCGCGTCCCGGGCATGCCCTATCCCTTCCAGCGCCGCATCGAAAGCGCCGGGCACACCGCGGAATTCGTCGTGGACCTCAGCGGTCGCTCCGTCGAGGCTGATGCTTATCCTCTGCACGCCGGATTCTTTTATTTTCCTCGCCGTGTCGGGTTTTATCATCGGGCCGCAAGGCGACATCACAACGCGCAACCCCTTGTCGGTCCCGTACCGGGCGAGCTCGTATATATCCGCGCGCGACATCGGTTCGCCGCCGGTGAGGATCAGGATCGGATTGGAGAAAGAGACAATGCCGTCGATAAGCGCGCACGCCTCTTCCGTCGTGAGTTCGCCCTCGTAACTTTGATCTCTTGCTGCGCCTCGGCAGTGTTTGCACCGCAGGGGACAACGCCTCGTGGTCTCCCACGCGACAAGCCGCGGTCCGGACGGTCTTCCCTGCCCGGCGCCGGAGTGCGGATGGCCTTCCCCGTGTTTCAACGCGCGCCCTCCGTTTTCATCAGTTCGGCCGCTCTTTTCGCGAAATACGTCAATATGAGATCCGCCCCCGCCCGCTTGATGGAAACGAGAGTCTCCATCATCGTACGATCGCCGTCGATCAAGCCCTGTTGCGCGGCGTTGACTATCATCGCGTATTCGCCGCTGACGTTGTACGCCGCGAGCGGCAGCAGAGTGTTTTCCCGCGCCGCGTGAATCACATCGAGATAGGCGAGAGCCGGCTTGACCATGACTATGTCCGCGCCCTCCGCCTCGTCGAGTTCGATTTCATGCAGGGCTTCGCGGAGGTTCGGCGGGTCCATCTGATAGGAACGCCTGTCTCCGAATTTCGGCGCTGAGCCCGCGGCCTCTCTGAAAGGCCCGTAATATGCGGAAGCGTATTTCGCCGCATACGACATCACGGGAAGCCATTCGTAGCCGTTTTCATCGAGCGCCTCTCGAATCACGGCCACCCTGCCGTCCATCATGTCCGACGGCGCAACCATGTCCTCGCCCGCGGCTGCATGTGAGAGAGACATCTCGGCGAGCCGCCCGAGCGTGGCGTCGTTGTCCACCTCTCCGTCCTTTATCAATCCGCAATGCCCGTGCGAAGTGTACTCGCACAGGCACACATCGGTTATGACGCACGTTTCCGGGGATACCTTTTTTATCGCGCGCACGGCGTTCTGTACCACGCCGTCGGGATCGATCCCGCTCGCGCCCGTTTCATCTTTCTCTGCCGGAACCCCGAAAAGGATCACCGCCGGAACGCCGAGAGCCGCCAGTTCCGCGCACTCGGCGGCCGCTTCATCGGCGGAAAAGTGAAACTGGCCGGACAGCGAGCTTATCGGTTCTCGCACTCCTTTTCCCGGAACCACGAACAAAGGAGCGATCAGGTTGTCAACGGA
>JAKLIR010000569.1 GCA_022709505.1 bacterium
GCCGAACGGGAGAAAATCACACGGCTTTTGTCCGCGAAGGATTTGAAGGGGCTTGGCGTCGTCATTGAAAAAATGGAGACGAAGATCAACAGCGGCATCGAGAAGAAAAAAGTCGAACAGAACAAAGAGAGCGACCGGAAGACGGAATTGATAAGAGAGATTCACGGAGCGCTTCAAGCGGCGTTGTTTTTTTTCATCGGGCTGTATATGGTCATGACGGGATTGGACCGTCATTTCACACAACGGAAATCCCCATTGAAAACGCCCGTGAAGTTTGCGTGGAAGGCGCATGTCAGGAGAGGGAAGATATACGCCGGAGGTATTTTATTCGGATTTGCGCTTGGGCTTGTGATTTGGGTCGTTGACGGATTCGTGGTAGGAGCGCCGTATCATTTTGCCGCGGGGGTTGTGGTGGCGGTGCTTTACGCCTCCGGAGCGGGAGCTGGGATGCGACTCGCGCGAGGCAAGGCGCCGCAGTGGGTGAGGAGCATGCACTTCTCGTGCAACATGCTCGCGACTATTATTTTCATTTTCAGCATCATATCGGGGATAGCGGCGGCGCTGAAAAACTGACCCGCCGTAATTCAAAGAATTAAATTGAAAATTTAAGAGGATGAATTATATAGATAAGGTAGAGCATGGACAACGAAAGAAGAGGCGTCCGAATGGGAAATAAAATACTGATCAAGGGCGGAGAAGTCGCCGACGGGAGTGGAAAACCGCTGTTCGGCGCGGATGTTCTCATAGAGGACGACAAGATAAAAGGCATTTCGGACGTCGGGACGTTCGATGCGGATCCGCAACTTGAAGTGATCGACGCCGGAGGAATGGTTGTTTGTCCGGGCTTCATCGACATGCACGGGCATTCGGATTTCGTGATATCGGTTGACGGAAAGATGTCGCCGAAACTTCGGCAGGGAGTGACGTCGGTGGTGATCGGGTCGTGCGGTTTTTCAGCGGCGCCGATGGACGAAAAGATGAAAAAGCTTTTTTTGAAATTCGCGTCCGGGATGTTCGGCAAGGAGTGCCCGTTCGAATGGAGCGGGATGGGCGAATATCTCGAACGGTTGAGGAAGCGGGGGATAGGCGCGAACATATTCCCGCAGGTGGGGTACGGTAACCTAAGGGGTATGGTGCGGGGTATGGTGCCGGGAGCGCCGAGCGAGGCGCAACTCGAGAAGATGAAGTCGCTGCTTGCGCGGGCGCTCGACGAAGGGGGAAGAGGTTTTTCAACCGGCATAGCGTATCCGCCTCAAAATTTTTCGACCAAGGAAGAGCTTGTTGAGTTATGCGGGACGGCGGCGTCGCACGGGGCGGCGATATACAGCACGCACATAAGGAATGAAATGGGCGGCCTCGTCGGGGCGGTGGAGGAAGCGATCGACGCGGCGAAAAAGACGGGCGTATCCCTGCAGCTCTCGCACCATAAAGCGGTACTCACAAGAAACCACGGCCTGATCAGGCAGACGCTCGAAATGATAGAGAAGGCGAATAAAGAAGGAGTGGAAGTCGAAGCCGACGTTTATCCCTACGACTCGTTTTCGAACATGCTCGCGCCGTTGTTGTTCATCAAGGAGCCGAACAGGGAGGACAAGATAATACTTCTTCAGTTGCAGCACTATCCCGACTTCGAGGGGATGACGCTCGGCGAGGCGGCGAAGGAGTTGAGGAAGAGCCCCGAGAGGGCCGCGATACAGATGCTGAGGCGGGAAGGGATTGTGAAGATTCCGATCGCGGCGCGGTACATGAGCGAGGAAGATGTTCGGTGCGTTATCTCTCATCCGCTTGTGTCGATAGGGTCGGACGGTGTCGAATCGTTCGGCCGGAAGGCGCATCCGAGGTTGCACGGGACAGCCGTCAGGGTGCTGGAACATTATTCGATGAAGGAAAAAGTGATATCGCTCGAAGAGGCCGTGCGAAAGATGACATCCATGCCGGCGGCGAAGCTGAAGCTCGATCGTCGCGGCGTTTTGCGGGAAGGTTATTATGCCGACGTCGTGGTATTCGATCCCAAGAGGCGGA
>JAKLIR010000057.1 GCA_022709505.1 bacterium
GAGCAGGCGGCGAGGCAGTCGCGCGCGGCGATGCACCGTACGCCGTACCATACGAGCTGAGGTTTTGGTGATATCCCTTCGGGGTTGTGGCACCAGCCGCAGTTGAGCGGGCAGCCTTTGAAGAAGCATGTCGTGCGGATTCCGGGACCGTCTTCAGTGCTGAAGCGCTGGATATTGAATATGGTTGCCGTTCCGCTCATAGGGCGTGGGCGCGGTGGGTCGGCCGTTAGCGAATGTCAGAGCAGGCCGGCCTCGCGCGCGATGATCTCATTCTGTATTTCCTTGCCGAGATTCACGAAATAGGCGTTATAGCCGGTGACTCTGACAAGGAGGTTTCTGTATTCCTGCGGGTTCTGTTGGGCGAGCTTTAGCGTGTGCGGGTCGAGGATGTTGACCTGAAGCGCCGTGCCGCCCTGAGTGACGTAAGCTTTGAGCATCCCGCCGAGTTTTTCCTTGTGTTCCGGATCCCTAAGAAGGGACGGGCTGATGCTTATAGTGTGCGAAGCGCCGTTCGGGGCGCTTTCGAGTCCGATTTTTCCCACCGACCTGATGTTCGCGGTCGGGCCTTTTCGATCCATGCCGTTCACGGGTCCGATTCCGTTTGAAAGGAAAGAGCCGCGCTGCCGCCCATCCGGAGTCGCGGCCGTGTTGGGCGCATAGCTGATCCAATAGTTCCACGAGAGGTAGCCGCCTCTGAATCTTCTACCGGTGAGCTTTGTCTTCCTCTCGAAAATTCTTTTCGTCCAGCGTTGGTTTATGTCTTTTGCGATGGCGTCGGTTTCATCGTCGTCGGTTCCGAATTTCGGCGCCCGGTTCAACAGCATCTGGCGCGTCCGCTCGTGGCCTTCATAGTTATTTCGCAGCGCCGCTATTAGTTCCGCGGGGGAGATGCGGCGTTCCTCATAGACGAGCTTCTTCACGGCGGCGACCGAATCGACGGCCGTGGCGAAGGCGATCCCTTCGACGGTTATGAAATTGTGTTCAGCGCCGCCCTCGGTCACGTCCCTGCCGTTGGCGGAGCAGCCGTCCACGAGGACTGACAGGTAGGGAGTCGGCTCGAACTTCGCGCGGGTTTCGTCCGCGAGCTCGGCCGCTTCGATAATGGCGTCCGTGATTGCGTCGAGCTGTGCGTCGAAAGCACGCTTGAAATCGTCGTAAGAAGCGAAGGAGAGCGGGTCTCCCGTCGGTGGGCCGAGCCTTTTTCCCGTTGCCATATCGCACCCGTCGTTCAGGGCGAGTTCCACCGCTTTCGCAAGGTTGAGATTCACGTCAACCGTTCCCGATCGGTCGTTGCCCTGAAGCGTATTTTCGAGACATCCGACCGGAGCGTAGTCCCACAATTTATCCTTCGGAAGGCCCTGCCATTCGAGTCCGCGGATGGAGGCTTCGTCGAAATTTAGGAGCATCGGCGCGCCCTGAGCGCGTGAAAGCATGTCGCAGACTTTCGACATAAGCTCGGGCGGGGAATTGCGGTGCAGGCGCACGTTGGGTTTGGGTTCGAGAAGGTTGATTTCATCTATGACGTCGAGCATCAGATACGTGAGATCGTTTGTGAGGTCCTCGTCGTTCGGGCCGAGGCCGCTGAGTGTTACGAGTTGCCCGAAGCCGGAGTTGATGCCTTGGTTCGCTCCGACCCGCGCCTGATAGTCGTAAGCGTAGTTGTGTTTTATCCAGAAGCAGGAAAGAAGCTCCTTGGCGTGTTCGCGCGTCAGCCGTCCGGATTCGAGATCGTTTTTGTAGAAAGGATATAGGTATTGATCGATCCTGCCGTACGAGAGCCCGGGGCCGGGATAAGATTCCGCGGCCATGACGAGCATGTGCGTGAACCACAGGGCCTGAAGCGCTTCGTGGAAGGTCGCCGGCGGAGTCCAAGGCACCTTGGCGCAGATTTCCGCGACTTTGAGGAGTTCCTCTTTTCGGGCCGGGGTCTGCTCCGCCGCGGCGAGTTTCTCCGCCTCGCGGGCGTAGCGGCCGGTGAATTCCGGCGCGGCCTCGCAGCAAGTGATCATGGCTCTGAGCGCGTCCGCTTTTTTCCCGGGGCGCTCTTTTTCGAGAGTGGCGCGCATCGCGTCCGCGGCGCCTTTGAACCCAGTCTCGAGGATCCTCTTGTAGTTCGGAATCAGATGTCCCGGCACAGCGCCCGTGTTGCCGAGTCCGAGTTCATTCTGCACCTTCGCCAGTTTCAGCCAGTTGTCCCTGCTCTTGCGGAACTCTTTCGCTTCGTTTTTCGTGTGCGTTTTTGAGAGGGCGGTGTTGAACTGGCCGCCGACGATGAGTTCGCCTTCGAGAATCCGCACCGGCAGTTTTTTCGTGATCACCTCCGCGAAGAACCGCGCCCGGCGCTCGATGAGCGGCAGCTTCCAGAACGAAGCGGGCTGGTCCACGATCTCGGCCGAGGCGGCCAGCGTGTCTTCAACCGCCGCGAAGAAAATATAAAGTTCCGGCGCCACGCCCCAATTGTGGGCGCTCCACACGCAGTCCCACTTTTCCCCCGTGGAGAACGCGAGCACTTCGTTTCTGAAATAATCGCGCTCGTAGTATGAAAAGTATTCGTCCCTGAGCTTCTTGATGCGGGGAGTAAGGTTTTCCGACGCATTCCAGACTTGAGAGGGCGGGGTAACAGCCGCCGAAGAATTGTTATTATCCATGATTATCACCTGAGCATGATTATAACGTGGAAACGCGGGCACGGGTAGTGATTAATGTTCGGCGGGGAGCGAGGCCGGATCAGGGCTCGGAATTTCACTTGTTTTCGGGGCGAGAAGCTTTTCGGCCATCAGTTTTTTCAATGGGGAGAAATCGGAGTCGCGGGCGGCGGACAGAGAGATGGAGTCCGGCCGCCGTCTTTTCATTTGCGAGGCTCTTTCGGGCGCTTGGAGTAAGTCGGTTTTATTCATTACCAGAATCGAGGGTATCTCCGCGGCGTCGAGGGAAGCGACGATCTTTTCCACGGTCCCGATCTGCTCTTCATAGCGCGGATCGCTTATATCAACTACGTGAAGCAGAAGGTTTGCCTCCGCCACTCCCTCGAGCGTGGACTTGAAGGACTCGACGAGTTTCACCGGGAGGTCTTTGATGAAGCCGACCGTGTCAACTATGAGGGCCGGGCCTACGCTCTCTATGAAAATTCTTCTCGTGAGCGGGTCGAGGGTTGCGAACAGCCTGTCCTCGACGAAAGTTTTCTCGTTGCACAGAGCGTTGAAGAGAGTTGACTTTCCGGCGTTCGTGTAGCCGACGAGCGATATCACGGGGATATTTGTTTTTCCGCGCCTGTTTTTTTGGACGCGGCGGTTCTTCTCTATTCTCGAAAGTTTCTTTTTAAGAACGGAGATGCGAGTTCTGATTTTTCTGCGGTCGGTTTCGAGCTTTGTTTCTCCGGGCCCTCTCGTGCCTATGCCGCCGCCGAGACGCGAGAGTTCGATCCCGCGCCCGGCGATCCTCGGGAGGAGGTATTCGAGCTGCGCCAGCTCCACCTGTATCTTGCCTTCGTTGCTTTGCGCCCGCATGGCGAAAATATCGAGGATCAATTGTGTGCGATCTATGACTTTCACGCCCAGTTCACGTTCGAGATTACGGTATTGAAGAGGTGACAATTCGTTGTTGAAGATCACAATGCCGGCGCCGGCGTCTTTTACCGCTTCTTCTATCTCGCGGACTTTTCCGGGCCCTATGAAAAACTGAGGCGTCGGGTTTGCGTCTCTTTGCAGGATCGTCGCCGCGACCAGCGCCCCGGAGGTGTCCGCGAGTTGCGCGAGCTCGATGTAAGGGTCGTCGAAGTCGCCCGACACCGCCTTGTTCGACCTGAACCCGGCTAATATAGCTTTTTCTCTATCAGAAGGCATGGACGCTCATCGCAGTGTGAATGAATATGGAATCAAATCTTAAAAGAGTTTCTCGTTCGTCACAAACAGCGCGCGCCCGGCGCAAGGCTTATTCCGTCTTCGCCGTTTTCAGCGTTTCGATGAAGCTTTTCAGTTCGGATTTACCCTTCGCGGAATCCGCACTGTTCCCTTGAAGCAGGTAAAGGATGTATTCGAGTTTCTGCACCGTCTGATCGTCCGCGGAAAAGCCCGATCCGACCGCCGCCGGCACCGTTCTGATGCCGTCCTGAATGTCGTTAAGCTTATCAACGATCGCATCCGGCTTTGCATAGCTTATCATGTTCTGCAGTACCTTGAGCTGCTCTATCGGATATGAATAAGGATTCTTCGGATTGTCTTTAATGACCGGATGCTGCGCGATGATTTCTATGACCGTTCTGTTCACATCCGATGAACTGACGCCGGCCGTGAACTCGATCCGCGCCCATTCGGCGGGCGAAGGCAGCGGAATGCTGAAACTCGTGTTCTTCTTCACCCAGTTCTTGTATTCCCGGGAAATCGTCTGCTCTTTTCCGTTCACCGAATATTCCACTTTGTACGAATCGATGTAGGTGTCGCCGTTGTTTTTGAAAAGTCCTCCCGGCCGATACCGCGGTGAATTGATCGTGAACGAAAACACGTTCGTCGTTTCCGCTTTGTAAACCTGCTGTTTGCCCGACTCCCACACCGCATCGACTTTCTCGCTGAGCAGCGTCTCCGCCGGAGAGTTCTTATCCGCGCTTACGGTCGCGAAGAGGTATCCGCTCCCGCTCGGGTTCGGGCCGCGAAGCACTTGCAGCGAGAAATCTATGAGATTGCTGATCTCTTTGCGATAGTTTTCTCCTCTATCTTTCGTAAGCGACGCCATTTTTTGAATATTGTCCAGCGCCGCTTTTGAATCTATCGTCTGTTGCGCTGATGCGGAAGCGGTGATCGTACCCGCTAAAAATAACGCGGCGATGAAGATGTTTCTAAACAACTGAAATTTAATCATGGTAAAACCTCCGTCGAACTCTTGATACAAGCTCTTTCAATATTATCCTAAATTTTAACACAATTTAACCAATTTTAGAAAAAATAAGGCAGTTTTGAAAACAACTAAAAACAAATAATCAAAAATGGTTAGTGTTTATTTGAACAGTTACAATCGAGTAATCTATTTTACAATTATGAAAAACTGAATGAAGAAGATTTGCGCTCGGAGAAAGGGAGGTGAAAGAGGATGACAGGAGAGAATCATAATTTGGCGACGTATGAATACAAGGGATTATCTTTGTGTTATCCTTTTAATGTGGGTGGAAGATTTGAGAGAGGTCGGATTTTTAAGTGATAGTCTCGGTCCATCAGCCCCATTATCTCCCGTGGCTTGGTTATTTTGATAAGATCGACCAGAGTGACCTCTTTGTCATACTCGATGAAGTGCAGTACAAGAAACGCGAATATCAGAATCGAAACAGGATAAAAAGCGCGGGCGGCGAATTGTGGCTCACGGTTCCGGTAGTGACTCGCGGCAGGTACGAGCAAAGAATGAAAGAAGTCGAAATCGACTACGGGACGGACTGGAGGAGAAAGCATCTTAATGCGTTCGAGTTGAACTACAGGAGGGCGGGATTTTTCAACGAGTATTTTTCGGGATTGTCCGGGTTCTACGCCGGGGCGCCGCGTCGGCTGCTCGCGGAACTCAACACAGCCATGACGGTTTATTTTATGAAAGAGATCGGAGTGAAGACCGAAATTGTTCTTGAAAGCGAACTCGGAGTCGGGGGAACGAGCACGGAGAGGATAATAAACATTTGCGGTAAAACGGGAGCGGACGTTTACCTGTCCGGCTCGGGCGGCAAGGAATACATGAACGAGCAATTGTTCGACGAAGCGGGAATAAAGCTTGTCTATCAAAAATACGAGCATCCCTCGTACAGGCAGCTCTTCGGGGGGTTTCTGCCGTATATGTCGATAGCGGACCTTCTGTTCAACGAAGGGCCGGCGAGTCTTGAAATAATCAGAAAGGGACGTGCGGCATGAACGTACTCGCCATAGGTGCGCACCCGGACGACATCGAGTTCGGTTGTGGAGGATCGCTTATAAAGTTAAGGGAGCAAGGCCACCGGATTTTCATGCTCGTCATGACCTGCGGAGAATGCGGAGGTTCTCCGGACATCCGCAAGGGAGAGCAGAGCAAGGTCGCCGAATTCCTCAGGGCGGAGGAAATAATCTGGGGCGGACAGCAGGACACCAGCATCCCGGTCAGCAACGAAGTCATAGAGGTTGTGGATCGCGCGATTAAGCGGACTTCCGCCGATCTCGTTTTTTTCAACCACGGCGGGGACACGCATCAGGACCACAGGGCGCTCGCCAAATGTTGCGTTTCGGCAACTCGATACATCAAGACCGTACTCGCATACGAGGTGCCGACGTCCATAAATTTCACGCCCCACATATTCGTGGATATCGGAGATGTGATAGAGGAAAAGCAGAAATTACTTCGAATCCACGAATCGCAGGTGGATAAGACGCGGGTTCCGCATCTGATGATAACGGAGAGCGCGATCGCGTGTGCTAATTTCAGAGGTTTTCAGGGTAAAGTCAAATATGCGGAAGGGTTCATGGCGATAAGGTATCTGTTGGACTGGTGACCTGCCGCCGCGGTTTAGGGGCTTGATGCAATTTTTGAGAAGAATGTCTATCCCCCTCGCGCCGTCTCTGACGGTGGGATTGGTATTTCTCTATGCGCGCGGGCCGTGGCACGGGGGCATTTACCTTCAAATGTACCTGTTCCTGATAGCCCTGTTGAGCGCCGCATGGCTCACGCCGGTGGCGCGCCGGGCGGCATTCAGATTCGGAGTTGTGGACCGGCCGAATGAGAGAAAAGTTCACAAAGTACCTACCGCGCTGCTCGGCGGGGTCGCCATCTTCATCGCTTTCACGACCGCCCATTTCGCGCACTACCATTTCACGAGAGAGATATTGGGCATTTTCGCGGGCGCCGCGCTGCTGCTTGTGGTGGGCACTATAGACGATATAACGGGCGGCATCTCGGCGAAAATCAGAATGATCGCCCAAGTGCTCGCCGCGCTGATCGTAATCCATTGCGGTATCTGCCTGCACTTTTACCCGCTGACGGCGTGGGGAAGAGTGATAAGCATTTTCCTGACGATTTTCTGGATCGTGGGGATAACCAACGCGGTGAATTTTCTTGATGGAATGGATGGGCTCGCCACGGGCATATCGGCGGTGGCGTCCGGCGTTTTTTTCGTGGTATCGTACAGGCTCAACAACCCGTTTCTCGGATTCATATCGGTCACCCTTTGCGGCGCCTGCCTCGGGTTCCTGCTGCACAATTTCAAGCCGGCGGACATTTTCCTCGGGGACGGCGGCAGCAACGTGCTCGGCTTCACTCTCGCCTCGTTCGGGGTGATGGGCGACTGGTCGAACGGAAATCCTTTCATTTCTTTCAGTGTTCCGATCATGACCCTCGGGATTCCGATATTCGACATGGTTTACACCACTATAGAGCGGTTCGCCACCGGCAAAGTAAAAACAGCCGGCGAATGGCTCGCCTACACGGGCAAGGACCACTTTCACCACAGGCTCAAGGATCACGGATTCCCGGACAATCGGGTTGTGCTCTTCATCTATTTCGTGGGGATTGCTCTCGGCCTTAACGCGATAGTAATAGCAACCTCGGCTTCAACCATTGAAATGGCTCTGCTTCTCTTTCAAGCGGCGAGCATGTTTCTGATTGTCACCATGCTGATGTCGAGGGCGAAGAGAAATAAATACGAAAAACCGACGATAAGCAAAGCCGCACCCAATCCTATTGAAAAAGACAACGCGGAAGACGGCGGATAACCGGAGCTAAGAGAAAAAATCGCAGCTTGATTCGGTTCGCCGTCAGACAGCGAGCCGCGGAGACATCCGAACATGGAAAGTGTTGCATGCGCCCTCTGCGGAGCGGACCGAACGACCGAGCTATTCCGGACAAAGGACCGCAACTGGCGTTTGCCGGGGGAGTTTACCGTTGTTCGCTGCGCCGAGTGCGGCTTGGTTTATGTTAACCCCCGCCCGACCCCTGAAGAAATGGCGGAATTCTACCCGGAGACGTTCAGCGTGCGCCCTCATTTTTTCAAGGGAACGGACGGCCTCGCCATACAAGGGACGCCGTGGGAGATGGTGATGGAGCGCAAGCTCGCGCCGCTTTTAAAGTTAAAAAAAAGCGGCCGCATTTTGGACGTCGGGTGCGGCGACTGCCTTCTTCTTCTATACCTTCAAAAAAAAGGGTGGGAGGTTTTCGGGCTCGAGCCGAGGCGCGACGCCGTCGATCTTGCGCGAAAAACTTTCGGTCTCGACGTGCGCCCTGGGCTTCTGGAGGAATCCGATTTCGAGAAAGGCTCTTTCGACGCCCTCACGCTCATGCACGTGTTCGAGCACGTCCATAATCCCGGAGAGATCGCGCGGCGGATCTCGGAGCTGCTTGCGCCGGACGGTATCGCCCTGATAGACGTACCGAACTTCGCGGGATTGGAATCGAGACTCTTCGGGGAGCGGTGGGTGGCGGTGGACGCGCCCCGGCATCTGTATCATTTCACTGAAAAGACGCTACGGGCCATGCTTGAAAAGAACGGCTTGAGAGTTATCGACGTTATCCATGGCTCGGACGTTTCCAGATATCGAATGGGTTACAGCGAGAGCCTGCGCCACCTCATAATGGATGTCGGGCTGAAAAAATATCCGGCGAAAAAAACGAGCGCGGATGGCGGAGTAGAGGGAGGCCTCAACTCGATCCCGATGGACTCGGTGTCGCGAAAACTCGAAAATGGTCTGTTCGGAGTAATATCCGCCGCAGCTGATGTTTTTCACGTCGGCGGGCGGCTCTCCGCCTTGGCCGCGCCGAAATAAAAAAAAGCCGGTCGCCGGTAAATTCCAGATGAAAACCGAACGGACTTAGGTCGCTTGATGTGAATGTATTCATATTGAAAAATTTTCATTACAATGAAGAAATATCACTATGAGGATTTCACAAGCGGGAATGGAATCGGCCGCGTGATGCTGAAAGAAAAATGTATAGCGTGTGGATCGGACCGCCGGGAGACGGCGTTCGATCTCGGAGACACGCGGATATACCGGTGTCCGTCGTGCGGTCTCGGCGTGGCGGATCCGATTCCGGCAAGAGAAGATTTAAAGAAACGGTATGAAGCCGAATACTATGAAACAGGGTATTCGGAAGGGATCGAACGCCGGCCGTCGGAAGCGGCGGCGCGGTTGCTGGATGTTCTTGAGAAACATACCGGCAAAGGGCGGCTTCTCGATATAGGTTGCGGCGCCGGCGCCTATCTCGCCGCCGCGCGGGACAGGGGTTGGGAGGCGACCGGAGTGGATGTTTCCCCTTTTGCAGTGAATTTCGTGCGGGAGAAGTTGGGGATTCCCGTAAGGAGCGGTTTTCTCGATGAAGCCGGGTTCGAGGAGTCTTCGTTCGACGCCGCGATAATGGTCCACTCGCTCGAACATCAGCAGGATCCGGCGGCGACGCTCGGGTTGACGAAATCTCTGTTGAAACCGGGCGGCGTGTTGTTCGTATCGGTTCCCAATTTCGCGGGGGTTTCAGCTTTGAGGCGAGGTTCGGAATGGGAAGGGCTGCAACCGGGTTTTCATTTTTATTTCTTTACGCCGGGTTCACTTCGCGGGATCGCCGCGAGGGCGGGCTTTGAAGTGCTTGAAGTCTCGGCGCCGGTGGAAATCATTTCCGGGGCGAGCGTGGACGCCGTTCTCGGGTCGAGAGCCGGCGCTCTTGCGAGAAGAGTCGCGCGCGGACTGATGGGAAGCGCGATCGATCGCGCCCGGAAGCGCGCCTCCGGGCCGGCCGGAGGAGATACGATAACGATGATGGCGCGGCGCCCCGAGGGCGGAATCTGAAAATGTCCATATCGAGAAGAGTCGCTAAAAACACTGCGTATGTTTTTCTCGCGAATGCGGCGGGGCATCTCGTGGTGTTTCTCGCCGGAGTTGTCATAGCGCGCAGGCTGTCCGTCGGCGAGTTCGGGGTTCTTGCGTTCGCCCGGTCGTTTCCGCAGTTGTTCATAGTGGTGGCCGACCTCGGGATAGAGTATCTCGTTGTGCGTGAAGTGGCGGTGCGGCGGGAGACGGCGGCGGAGTACGTCGGGCGTCTCATCCCCTTCAAACTCGCGCTCACGGCGACGGCGCTCGCGATGTCGATAGTAGTTCTTTTCCTCTCGGGGCGGGACCCGCACACAGTGGCGGCGACGGTACTGTTTTCATGCTATGCGATAGGCCGCACGATGGTTACCTTCCTGATGTCGCCTTTGAGGGGTTTTGAAAAAATGGGCGGCGTCTCTCTCGTGCTCATACTCGAAAACGGGCTTGCGGCGGCGTTGGTATTCGCATTCCTGAAGCACGGAGATTCGGCGGTGCGCCTCGGTATTTGGTACAACATAACCGCGGCGGCCGCGCTCGTACTCACGATCATCCTTCTCATTAGGACGATGGGTTTGCCGAGGCCGGGTGTGGACGCCGCGCTGTGGAAAGCCACCGTGGCGGCGAGCTGGCCTTTCGCCCTGAACGCGGTGTCCGTTCTTTTGAACAACAACGTCGATATCGTGATTCTCACATTCTTCAAGGGCAAGGAACAGGTGGGGCTTTACACCGCCTGCGTGTATATTTTGAGTGTCGTGGGATATTCACAGAGCGCGCTGGTGTCTTCGGCTTATCCCGTCGTCTCGCGGCTTTTCGCCATGGACCCCGGGGCGCTGAAGAAGAGCTATGAAAAACTGTTCAAGCTCGTTTCCGTCACCGGACTGCCGTTGTGTGTCGGCGGCGCGATGGTCGCGGGCCCGCTTCTCTCGACGCTTTTCAAAAAGAGCTACGGCGCGGGCGCGGGCGCTTTCGTGATCCTGAGCGCGGGAGTGGTTTTCACAAATTACGCCTCGCTGTTCGGGATGTTCACGGCGGGGATCCACAAGCAGAAGGAGTTCGGAGTCATCTATATAGGAAGCACGGTGATGAATGTCGTACTCAATCTCGCTCTCGTGCCGCGGTTCGGAATCATCGGCTCGTCCGTCGCGACTCTCATCAGCAACGCATCCGTGATCATTGCCGGATATATGATAATTCTGCGGCCGTATCAGCAGTTTCCCGCAGCGGTTTTCGGCGCGCGGCTCGGAGGGGCTCTCTGCGCGATGGCGGCGGCGCTGTATCTCCTGAGGGGGATGCACGTCTATGCGTTGATCCCGGCGGGCGCGGCCGTGTACGCGGCGGCGCTGCTCGTTTTCAGACCTTTTTCAAAAGACGACGCGGCGCTCGTCCGGAAGGCGCTTTCCGGAGGAGGTTCGGAGTAGCTCGAGCGACCGCCACGGAATCTTCCTATGCTTTTTAATTCGTACCAATTTATTTTCATCTTTCTGCCCGCCGCGCTCGCGGGATACTTCTGCGTAGCGAGATTTTTCGGCAGAGGTTACGCCGCCGCGTTCCTCACCGCGGCATCGCTCGCTTTCTATTCATACTGGAACATCCGCTATCTCCCTCTTCTGGCCGGGTCGATAGTTTTCAATTACGCCGTCGGGACGAAACTTGAATCGACGAGGAGCAGAAGACTTCTCGCGTTCGGGGTGGCGGCCGACCTCGCGCTTCTCGGGTATTTCAAGTACACGGGTTTTTTCGTCGGTGCGATTAACGGCGCGACAGGCGCCGCCTTACATGCGCCCATGATAGTGCTGCCGCTCGGCATCTCCTTTTTTACATTCACGCAGATCGCCTATCTCGTTGACGCATGGCGGGGCGAAACTGAAAAATACGGCCCGGTGAAATACGGGCTGTTCGTGTCTTTTTTTCCACACCTCATAGCCGGGCCTATACTCTATCACAAGAGCATCATTCCTCAATTCGCGGATCCCGGCAACTATAGGATTTCCTATCAAAACATATCGCGCGGGATAGTCCTTTTCAGCATGGGACTTTTCAAGAAAGTCATCATAGCGGACAACCTCGCGCCGATTGTCAGAGTGGTTTTCGGGCACGCGGGGCAGGTCACTTTTCTCGACGCGTGG
>JAKLIR010000570.1 GCA_022709505.1 bacterium
CGGTCTGAGCCACGGCGTTACTGGCGTGAAACTTTATGACCGCGGAGCGGTCAATCCATGCATTCCGGCGCGGAGCACAGGAACGAGTATAAAGATACCCGCTCGGCAATCACTCGAAGACCATAGTGTACATCCCTCGTTACGATGCTCCGCGTCGTAACGCGATGCGAGGCTGCTCCCGCGGCCTTTATTTGAGTTGCGTTTGAGTTGCAGCGCCGGATCTCGGCCCGGAATGACGAACATCAAGGTGATATAACGAAATGACATGACACCGGAATGCCGGAGAATGTGAGGTGATAACTTGAGAAAGCAACGCCGTTTTTGTGTTATTTCGGATATCCGACTGACTGCGCGAGCACGACTTTCTGTTCTTTTCCCAACTTCAGGACGTCCGCGAGCGCTTCCCTGTTGATCAAGCCTCTCACGAAAGTCGCAAGCCCTTCCGACGCGCAGAATAGATAGACGTTCTGGCTGATGAAGCCCGTATCGGCGGAGGTGTAAAGTATTTTATCGTCCTTTTGAACCTGCTTCGTTTTCCCGAAATCCGCGACGAAAATAAGGCTTACTGGTGATTGGGCCGCCTGCTGCTGCATGCCTGTTTTCGCACGCTGATCCCCTTCCGCCACCGGCTGCAGAACATTTCCGGCCGCGTCGTAAAGGTAAACACCGTCCTTCGTCGCAACGTATATGGATATCTCCTGCCAATTCATCGCGGAGGGCGCCGTTCTCTTCCCATCCGGCCTGTTGATCCCGAACGCGGCCCACAGCAGATTTGACAACATCTGAGGCGAGAGTTCCTTGCCCGAGAACGACCTCGAAGTGCTTCTCTTAGCAAGAGCCTCCATGAGCGGCATTCCACCGGATGTCACCGGTTTGGGAAGCTTCACCGGCTTCAACTCCGCAACAGCCGCCGACGCGGAAAATGCGGCGACGAGCAGAAATAATCCAAGAATACTATTTCCAAGTTTTGTTTTCATTGCCCACCTTCTCTGTTTTGTTTATCCGTATTTGCGAGAAATAAAGCGATTTTTTTGGAAAAAAGCCGGTGTCCCTCTTCGGTCCAATGCCCGTTGATCGGGTAGTAAAGTTTCGCTCCCTTTTTCTCCGCGTCCCTGAAATCCCGCAAGGGATCTATGACTGCAATGTGCAGATCGGATCCGAGATATTTTCCGAGAATCTCGTTCGGGAGGTCGGTCGAGAAATTCTTCTCGTTGAGTTTTTGCGATGCAACGAGAGCTTTCCAGAGATTGTCGTCGTATTGGAGGCGGGTCGGAGCGAGAGCGACGATGGTCTTTGCGCCCGCCGCCGAAGCCGTGCGGGAGAAAGAAGCGAGCGCCGCGCGAGTTTTTCTCCACATGGCGTCCGACGCTCCGGCGACGCGGTCGAAAATGACTATCTGGCGTCCGACTTCTCCGAGGCGGCGCGTGGTCTTGAATTCGTTGTAGCGCCGGCCGAGCACCGGCGACGCGGCGACCCGCGACATCGTCAGTTTATAAATCCGCGAGCGATACACCGCCGTCCAAAGCCTGTTCTTTATCGTTCGGGTTTTCACCGCCGGCTTCTTTGCAAGCATGGATTCCGCCGCGTTGTCCGTGATGTCGTTCCCAACGTAAAAAACGAGGAGCACCACATCCGGCTTATATTTGAGAACGTACCTTTTCAGAACTTCCACCTGATCTTCGGTGTCCGAAGCCGGAAGCCCGAAGTTGAAAACCTCCGTTTTAATTCCCTCGGCGTTCAATTCCTTTTCGAGATATTCCGAAAATCTGCCGCCCATCCGCACGCCGGTGCCGAAAGCGAACGAATCCCCTACGACCGCTATCCGTTCGACTCCTTGATTCCGGCTAACATCAAATTCGGAATCACGAAACCCTTCGCTATTTGTTCTTATTTCAGTTGTGAATTCGGGTTGTTTCTCAATTGTGGAGGATCCCGGACGAAGGTGATACGGTTCTTTCATATCGTAGATCGGCCGGTAATCGCTCTCGGGGACGACGTGAAAGATTCGCAGAACCCCTT
>JAKLIR010000571.1 GCA_022709505.1 bacterium
ACGCGCCGAGCGGCACCGCGATCATAACGGACTATTTTCCGCAGAATAAAAGGAGCCTCGCGATCTCGATATTCATGTCCGCAATGATAGTGGGCGGCGCCGTGGCGTTCGTGGTCGCCGGCATAATTCTTGAAAAGACCGATCGTTTCGACCTGAAGCGCACCGAGACGCTCATGCCTTACAAACAGAGCGAAAAGATCGGGGGTTGGCAGTACGTCGGGATGCGCGAAACCATTCTCAAGCGCGTTTCGTTCAATTTCAAGGAAACCGGAAGCGGAGACGTCATCGCGCTGGAATTGAGCAAGCCTAAACCCGATAAGCCTGCGGATGCATATACAAAACTTTTCAACATCCACTTCATCGCGAAAAGAAAATCAGGCGAAGCGCCGATCAGCGACGAGGAAAAAGCTTTCGCAGCGAAGATGACGAAAAACATCGCCGAGCGCGAAGGCCTCAACCTGAAAGAAACGCGCAAACCGCTCGAAAAAGAACCCTTGCATTTCGTCATTCCAGCCAAATACAAAGACAAACTTTTCTATGACGGATCGAAGAAAGAGCTCGTTTTCCGCGGCGTGATGACATCCGCCGACAAGAAAGAATTAATGAAGATTTCGGACAACCCGCAGTACTCGACATCATTGATAGAAATATACAATCAATCGAACTATTACTTCCGGCGGTCGGACAACTGGAGATGGATCTTCTGGATTCTCGGGCCTCCCGGACTCATCTTCGCGCTCATGGCGTTCTTCATGAGAGAGCCGGTGAAAGGCGGCACGGAAACATATCTGACGGAAAAGGAAGCTCTCAAACTCGACAAGGAAGCAAAGCCGAGCATAATGAGAATCTTCAAAACTCCGTCAGTCGTGCTAATGATCATAGCAAATATTCTGGCGACATTCTGCGTGGGTGGGCTCACAACGTGGCTCTTCCCATTCGTCGAACGATTCAAGGGGATAGAATCTTCGGAGGCCTCGATCAAGATGGGGCCGATAGTGATCCTTTTCACGGTAGCCGGAGTTATTGTAAGCGGGATTCTCGCTGATAAGCTTTTTAAGAAAACAAAACGCTCCCACAACATTCTGATCGCTTTTTCAATCATAGCCGCATTGCCTTTCATGTACATTTTCCTATACACGACGAACAGATTAATGCTCGTGGGGAGCATATCGATCTGCATGTTCTTTCTTTCATGGATCAACGGGCCCCAAAATTCTCTTCTCGTCTCCCTTGTGGAGCCGAAGCTGCGAGCCTCGCTGAACGCGGTTCACATTCTTTTGATCCACGTCCTCGGCGACGCGATCTCGCCGCTCATAATCGCCCATTTTTCGGACAGATACAGCTTGCAAGTCGCACTCTCCATCGTACCGATTTTCCTAATCTCCGGCTGCATATTGTTCGCGGTGGCTGGGATTTTCGTGCCGAAAGACCTCGCAGATCTCGAATTGAGAATGAAATCAGAAGCTGCGTGACTGCATCAAGGGGTGAAAAATGAGCTATCACTTGAGATACAACGGTCAAAAAGGCGTTGTAAAAACAGTCCGGCCCGGAGACGGCGGACTGAGATTGATTTCCTTCGACTTCATAGCACTGGATAACGCCGGCTCATTCGAATCCGAGACGGAGGACAATGAGACATGCCTTGTAGTGCTCGGCGGTAAATGCACACTGTCCGCGGCGGGAGAAAAATGGGAGCACGCGGGCGACAGAAAAGACGTCTTTTCAGGTCCGGCAACGGCTCTTTTCATTCCGCCGGGAAACTCTTTCAAAATTGAGGCGACGGACGGCCCTGTCGAGATCGCCGCCCTCTCCTGCCCTTCGGATCAAAAAGGGAGACCTGTTTTCATTCCGCCTCAAAACGTGAAAATATGGGAACGCGGCAAGGACAACTGGAAAAGATTCGTGCACGACATCGTGGATAAAGACATCCCGGCGCGCACAATGCTTGTCGGAGAAACTTTCAGCCCGGCCGGGAACTGGTCGAGCGCTCCCCCGCACAGACACGATAT
>JAKLIR010000572.1 GCA_022709505.1 bacterium
GAATATTTCAAGGAAACGGACGAACAGATCAATAAAAAAATGAACGCCCTGCTCGCGGGCGGGATATTGCCCATCGTTTGCGTGGGCGAGACTCTCGCGGAACGCGAGGCGGGAAAGACGGAGCTTGTGGTCTCCACGCAGGTGAAAGGCAGCATACTCGCATCAGCGAAGACTCACGACCTTTCGGGGATCGTGGTGGCATACGAGCCGGTATGGGCGATCGGAACCGGGAAAACGGCGACATCCGAACAGGCGCAGGAAGTGTGCGGAATGATCCGCGGTCTCCTGAAAGAAGCCTTGGGCGCGGATGTGGCGAACGGGATCAGGATCCTCTACGGAGGAAGCATGAAGCCCGACAACGTGGATGACTTGATGGCGCAGCCGGACATAGACGGCGGCCTTGTGGGCGGCGCGAGCCTGAAAGCAGCCGACTTTTCAAGGATCGCGGCGTTCTCGCAAAAATAACCGGACGACACCGGAAAATACGGATCGACGTGATTCGATGAAAATCGACTTCGAGCAAGGCTCATGCTCCGGCGGGAACCGGGGAACGGATTGAGATGTCCGCACGCGGTCTTATAAAAAAATCCGATAAGGGGCTTTTCGCGTCATCGCTCATTCTCGTCGTAATCGGATTGGTGTCTCTATACTCTCTCGGGCATCACGGCCTCGGCGCAACCGGCGGGAATAATCCGTATTTCATTCAACAACTCGCGTGGGAGGCGATCGCTTTTCCGGTCTGCATCGGATGCTGGCTGTTGAATTATAAACTCTGGGACCGTTTTGTCTGGCTGCTGTATATTTTCAACATCATTTTCCTTGTGCTCCTCCTCATTATCGGTCGTAAAATATCAGGGGCTTCGAGCTGGTTTTCACTCGGAATAATGCGTTTTCAGCCGTCGGAATTCGCAAAAATCCTCTTCATCGTAACATTCGCCGGGTACCTTTCGAGATACCGGCAAAATTTGAGAAAGCTGAACTTCGTTGCTCTCGCGTTCCTTCAGTTTTTAATTCCATTCGGTTTGATTCTGATTCAGCCCGACATGGGAACAGCCATGGTGTTCGTTATGGTTTTCTATGGAATGATCTACGTAGCGGGAGTTGACGGGCTGACGATTTTCGTCAGTCTGGTTGTGTTCGCTTCGGGGGCGATAGCCGCCTCTCCGTACGTGCTCAAGGGATATCAATTCAAGAGGCTCACCGCGTTCCTCTCTCCGGAGACCGACCCTCTCGGCGCAGGATATCAGCTCATCCAATCGAAAGTCGCGATCGGCTCCGGAGGAATGCTCGGCAAAGGGATATTCCACGGGACGCAGGCGGCGCTCGGTTTCCTGCCGACCGCGCATTCGGACTTCGTTTTCTCAACCTTCGCGGAGCAGACCGGCTACATAGGCGGTCTGGCGGTGATTCTCCTTTTCGCGTGGTTCCTTTTCAGAGTCGTGAAAACCGGAAGCGAAGCGGAAGACCTTTTCGCGATGTATATCGCCGCCGGGGTATTCTGCATGATTGCTTTTCAATCGTTGATCAACATCGGAATGACGCTTGGTGTTTTTCCGATTACGGGGATACCGCTTCCGTTTATGAGCTACGGAGGAAGCTCGCTTCTGATGAACAGCATTGCAGTGGGAATACTGTTGAATATTTCGACTCGGAGGAGAAAGATCATGTTCGTTTGACCTCGGCTGTCACGGGGCGGCCGGGTCGAAAGGAGCCTCTTAAGGAAATGGCGAAAGAAATGCTTACGGTGCTGATACTCGCGGCCGGCAAGGGAACACGAATGAAGTCGGACCTTCCCAAGGTGCTTCACAAAATCCGAGGAAGGCCGATGGTTGAATACGTGATCGACAGAGCCGAGGAACTCGGCGCCGAAGGGATAATAGTCGTAGTGGGGCATCAGGCGGAGAAAGTGATCGAGGTCATCTCCGGGCGGGCCGAACACGCTATACAACAACCCCAGCTCGGAACCGGCCACGCCGTGATGTGCGCGGCGGACAAACTGGCCGGAA
>JAKLIR010000573.1 GCA_022709505.1 bacterium
ATGCAGAATGATGCACGGTTTGACGTTGCTAAATGGCAATAATTTAGTTGATACAACAAGTGAATTTGGTCTGATTCAATGATTGATGATGTGTTTTGCACAACTATGCCATAAAGACATTTGGGACAATATGCTAAATATCAACAATTGATTTCTAATTTAAATTGTTCGAAGCAGAATCCTCAAAACGATCCGCTATTGACGAACTCGGATTGAAAAAGGATAGTGTCGAAATGTTCATAAACACTACAATTCGGATATGCTATAGAAGATGCTGACAATGCACCGGAAGAGACAATGTATTTGCACGATTGATGTTGGTAATGAAAATGATTCAGACCCGGGATGAAGAGATCGGAGGGGAAATGGAATCGAGAGGCAAATTTCGGACGATGGGATTTCTGATATTCGTCGTAGTCGCGTTTTCGACTTCGATGCCCGCTGCACGGGCGAGCGTTGTTTACAAACGAGTTTTCGCGCCGCAGGAAGGACTTGTGACGCGGTTGGAGAAACCGTTCCGAGAAGAGTTATGTCTGAACGGGAAATGGCGGTTTCAGCCTATCCCCCTCCCCTCCGGATGGAATCAGGGCGGCGGCGCTCCTCTGCTCCCCGCTCCGAAATCCGGTGCTTGGGACAAAACGCCGATTCGCATTCCATCCCCTTGGAATATCAACTCGTTTTCCTCGGGCGATGGTGGCGATTTTATCAGTTATCCCGACTACCCCGAATCATGGAAACACGCATCGATGGGATGGTTGAAAAAGGTTTTTCGCGTTCCCGTCGGTTGGCGCGGCGCGCGTGTATTCCTCAATTTTCAAGCCGTCGCCGGCGACACTGAAATTCGAGTGAACGGAAAAGTTCTCACACGGCATTTCGACTCGTTCATGCCGTTTCGCGTCGATATCACGGACGTAGCGCGCTTCGGGGCGGACAACGAATTGCTCGTAGGGATCCGAAAATCCAATCTTTTCAATGTCACCGGGACTTATGGATTCTACACCTATCCGACCGGCTCGTTCTGGGGGGATCACATTGCGGGTGTCTGGCAGGACGTTTTTCTGGAAAAGGTCCCGCGTGTTCGGGCGGATGATGTCTTCATCAAACCGCTCGTTTCAAAAGATACTCTCGAAATCGAGGTGCGGGTCCGCAATGACTCGAAGGCGAAAGAGCGAGTCCGCGTCGGCGCGAAGGTGTATCCTTGGGTTTCGCTCGCGGGAAACGATGTGGAGACCGGGCCTGAACCGTTGTGGAAGCTGAATGAGAATGCTTCTCTCGAATTTAAGGGAAGCGGCGCGGAGATCGGAGCGGGAAAGGAAGGTGTCGTCACTCTACGGGCGTCGGTCGGCGATAAACTGAAATTCTGGACACCGGACACGCCCAACCTTTACGGTGTAGTGGTTGAGATAAATAAAAACGGCAAACCGGCGGACCGCCGTTATGTGCGATTCGGCTGGAGGCAGTTCGGTTTCGACGGCGCGAAGCTCACTCTAAACGGCGAACCCATTCAGGCGCTCGGCGATGCGTGGCATTTCATGGGAGTTCCGCAGATGACCCGCCGATACGCATGGGCTTGGTTCAAAATGCTTAAGGACGCCGGCGGGAACGCGGTGCGGCTGCACGCACAGCCGTACCCGGAATTCTATCTCGACATGGCGGACGAACTCGGGGTCATGGTGCTCGACGAATCCGCGATATGGGCGAGCCATTGCTCGTTCAACTATGAGGCGCCCGAGACGTTCGGCAGGTTCAAAAGACACGTCGAGGCGTTGGTGATGCGAGACCGCAATCACCCGGCCGTCTTCGGATGGAGCGTGGCGAATGAGATCAATCCCGCAATGGGGGTAAAAAGGGTTCCGAAGGAGTTGTACGATCGCGTGGACGACAACATCGTGCGTCTGGCGCGCAGAATGATGGAACTCGACCCGACGCGCCCATGGGTGTCGAGCGACGGCGACGATGACATGAACGGCAGGCTGCCCGTG
>JAKLIR010000574.1 GCA_022709505.1 bacterium
CAAGAAATCATTATCCGCTTCGGGTAAAAAAAATCCCGGTGGTCGCCGGGATTCGATTTCCCTGATGAAAAACAAACTCTTCAACTTCCTCTTTTTTTCTGCAGTTCCTTCACCTCGTCTCTCATATTTTTGACGTCGAGTTCGAGGTTGGCTTTTTGTATTTCCACAATTTTCTTTTCAGCTATCGCGCCGAGCAACGGGATTTTTATGTTCAGTTCGCCGTCGAGCGTTCTGATAGTTTTGTCTTCGCCGTCTTTGAGGTATTTTATCAGCCCCTTCATGCTGAACACGTTCGCGAAATAAAAAGGTTTCACTGTATAAACATATTCATTCGTATCGTAATCGAACTCCCCGTTTTCTATCCAAGTGAGCATTTTGGGATTTATCAACGAGCGCAGATTCGGCGGGATGTCTCCGTTGCCGACTGATTCCACTCTAACGAAAAGTTTGTTTCCTTTCTTTTCGCTTTTAACAACGTTGCAGCTTGTCACGTTCGGGTAAACTTTAACGTCTCTCGATCTGTCGAGCCCGACGAGCACTACATCTTCGATTTTCCCGTCAATGACATGTCTCGTTGAATACTTCATGCGTAACTCCTTTCGCGATAGGTGATTTAAGCACATCCGCAGAAGCAAGTAAGGAAGATATTATAATCCGCGTGATTTGTATTGGCAAACGGGTGCGGGAAACAGGCTGAAACGAAGGCCGGCGCGGTGGGATCGGCGCGCTCCGCGATTGAATTTGATATGGACACGGCGGACATGTTGGATACAATTAATCGTGTTGTGCGACAATTCTACGACGGAGAATAATGATGGAGAAAATTGCGCGAATCATGTCGGAACTTGGAGTTTTCGGAACGGAAGGGGCGCTTGCGAGTGATGTGGCGGAGAAGATCGCCGCCGTTGATTCGTCCGTTTATACGAAGTCGTTGCGCGGATCTTCGGGAGAAATATTCTATCTAAGGAAAATCAAAAGGGGACGGGAACTTGTAATTCTCTCAAAAAGCGGAGAAGAACCCGGCGCCGGCTTTTCCGGGAAAGTGACGGACATCAAAGCCGGAGGAGCGGAGTTCAAGGCGAAAATTTGCGACACCGGACACTCGAATGCTGTTGCGATGAGAGAGAAATTTTCATTCGCGAGGCCGGTTCCGCTCGGCTTGAAAACATCTTTCGGTATGGGAGACAGAATAGGCATTGCGACCCCCGGTCACATCAGAGCGGCGGAGAAGTACGATTTCGCACCGATCCTTCCGCAGCAATCGATCAGGGAAATGGCGCGCACCGGGCGGACTCCGGACATGGTTATGGACGATGCGTGCTGGGGTGTCTTTCAGGAGGGCTATGAGCGGCCTTTCGGCGCGGACGCCGACCATCTGAAAACCGAAGACGACGTTAGATACACCTACAAAGCGGGATTCACTTTTTACACTATCGACCCATCCGATTTTCTTAATTTCGGGGCTGATATCATGAGCGACTCCGAGGTTGACTCGGCGTTCGAAAAGCTCTTCACGGATGTGAAACACAAGGAATCGTTTCTTTTGCGTTATTCGGGAAAATTCGAACTCGCCGATTTCGATTCGTCGAAGTCCGTGACATTTGAATTTACGCCTGAAATGCTGAAACGCATAGCGGTCAAATATCTTTCCGCAGTAAGACACACGATAAAAATGTACAGGCTTCTAACGGAGCTGTTCGGAGACACGGACAGGTTCGATTTCGAGATGTCGGTTGACGAAACGCCGACTCCAACGACTCCCATGGAGCACCTCTTCGTCGCGGTGGAAATGAAAAGGGCGGGGGTCGTGCTTCAGAGCCTCGCGCCGAGGTATCCCGGCGAGTTCCAGAAAGGGATAGATTACATCGGCGACGTCGATATATTCCGGAACGGATTCGAGCGGCATGCTTTGATAGCAAGGAATTTCGGTCCGTACAAACTTAGCATACACTCGGGGAGCGACAAGTTCAGCGTGTTTCCG
>JAKLIR010000575.1 GCA_022709505.1 bacterium
TGTGGAAGGAGCCCGGCTACAGTATGATCGAAGTGCTCGGCGCGGATAATTCCGGCATAGACATGGCTTCGAAACAAATAAAAAAGAAACCGGGCACGCAGGTGGTGTTCGGATATAAAGACAAGAAGGATATCTATGGGAAATTCCCGAAAGTCGGCGACCCTGTTCTCGACAAGCAGCTTTCGAAGAGAATTTTTCACATGTCGGTGACCGCGCTCGAGGGATCGCGCCCGGAAGTCGGGTACTATCAGAACATAAAAACCATAACGGCTATGTTCGCGAAAATAATTTCAAAGGGCAAGCTTTCGCTCCAAAACGCGCCGGTCGAACTGAAGCGGGACTTCAATTACGATCCCGAGGCGAAAAAGTTGTCGTTCTCATCCGCGAAAACACCGAAAGCGTTCTACAAACTCACCTTCCTTCCTTCGAACACGAACGAGACCGGCGGCGTGACCAAGCTGGTGATAATCGTGAACCCGGACACTTACATGCCGGCGCAAATCGAGGAGTATGAAGGCGCTCAGCTCGTGGTGATAATGTCCATAGCCGATCTTAAGACCAACGCGGGAGTTAATGACGACCTCTGGGAAAGCTACTTCAAAGGCGCCGTCATTTTCAGCGGAGAGAATCAGACCGGCGGGAAATCCAAATAGCCGAAGCCCGCTGTTATAAAAAACTCGGGCCGCTAAAAAACTCATATACAAACACCGACCGCGGGAATGACAAGCGCATGTTATTGGCGTCCGAGTTCAAGCGGAAATCAAGCGCTGAAATTACATTTGTTTAGGATAGTTCGGATTTAGTCCTTGCAGCGATGTTCAGTCGAGGTCTTCGTCGGGGTCTTCTTGTTCGTCGGGTTTATGCTGTTTTCTCAAGCGAGGGGGCTCCAGTATGCTCCCGGTCGCGGTTATGTCGTCGTCTATATTCTCGACATCCGCGGCGAAGCCGGTGTCGCCCGTCTCCCGCGCGTGTTCGATCATTATAGACGCGATGTTTGATATCAGACTGTTGATTCCCCGCAGGTTGCCGAGAATGTCGAGATGGATCTGGCTTGTCTGCGCCGATTCCTTCAATCCCTGACGAAGCCTTTCGAGGTGGCTCATCTGAAGCTGTTTGTAGTACCGGAGCAGCTTTCTCTTGTCGTTCACGATCTCTTCAGCCATGCCGAGGTCGTTCTTGCGGAACGCCTCTATCGCGCGCGCGAAATTTTCGCTGACGAGACTGTGGAAACTGTTGAGCTCTTTCCAGCCGTCCTCGCTGAAATAGAGATCGTTGTCGATGAGCTGGTTCACCTGCGGCATGATGTTTTTGGAAACGACGTCGCCGATCTTTTCGAGTTCGTCCACTATGAAGAACATTTCGATCCGTCGCTTCGAAAGCATGGCTGAGGATTTCCTCTGGGCAAGCTCGGTGAAGTAGCGCTTTATCTGATATTCGAGCGTGTCTATCTTATCCTCTGAAGCGATGGCCCGGTCAACATATTCCGAGTTTCTTTCCCTGAAAGCGTTGATGATGTCGTCGATGAGGCGCTGGGCGTATTTCCCCATGCGGAGAACTTCGCGTTTAGCCTGCCGCAGCGCGAGCTCGGGTATGTCGAGCAGGAACGGGTCGAGATATTTCGGGCTGAAAACTTTCGTCGGAGGCGCTTTTTGATCCGGCAGTATTCTATAGAATAGCTTTTCGAACTGGCGGATGAAAGGCAGGAAAAGAAGAGCCATCGCCACGTTGAAAAAAGTGTGCGCGTTGGCGATCTGTCGCGGGATGTAGTCAATCGAGTTGACCGTCGCCGGAGTGGCGGAAGTGGTCCAGATCGAGAACAGGCGTACGAAATTAGTGAACTGGCTCATGAAGATCAGGAATAAGATAACGGCGATCGTTTTGAACGTGTAGTGCGCGATGGCCACGCGTTTCGAATCGCGGCTCGTGGTGCCGAGGGTAGCGAGCGCGGCGGTGATGCACGTT
>JAKLIR010000576.1 GCA_022709505.1 bacterium
GCCGAACTCCCACGGCGCTCGCGCCCGGACGTCTTCAAGAAAAGAATAGTTCTCGGGCAGCTCGAAATGCGGCGGCTCTCTCTTTTCATCCATATCGACTTTGCGTATCCTGTCCGTCCTGAACGAACGGACTTCATTTCTCCTGTGACAATACCCGTGAAGGTACCAATATCCCCGACGAACGAAGAGTCCGTACGGATCCACATTTCTCGTGCTCGTCTCCTTCGATCCGGGGGTTGAATAAACGATTTTAACACGTCTCTTTTCGGAGACGGCGTCTATGAGCGTTCCTATGAGTTCGGGGTCGTCGCCGCCGCCTTTTCTGTCGAATTCCATTATCATGCGGTCCGGCGCCGCGGCCGGAGGGTCGCTTCTTTCTCCTCTCCCGGAAAGAGAGGATATTTTCGACAGCGCCCAGTCGAGGTCGTTGAGTGCGGGAGTTCTCATTTTACCGAGGAACACGCCGGAAAGCCTTTTCAGGGATGCTATCTCTTCCTCGGTGAAATTGACGGCCGGCAGATAGAAATCGCTCGGGTCTATAATATAGCCTTCCGTTTCATATCCGCTGAGAGGATCGTTTGTTTTCACTATTCTCACGGGAATGTCGAGACCCGCGAGAACCTTCTTATCGCGGATGAACATCCTGCGGTTTGATTCGGAGTCTTTGCTTTTTTCATATCCTTCCACCGAATCGAGTATTGATTTAAGGGTGCGCGGTTTCGTGCCGAGCAGGAACATGGTGAGATTGAACAGACGTTCGGCGGAAGGTATTTTCAGGATTTCAGACTCAGACAAAACGGTCACCGAGAGTTACAATCGTCTTTTGCTTAACCCACATTTTTAACCAATGTGTGTTGAAATCGGAAAAATCCGATTTAATGATTCAAAAATGAATTTTGATTATACTTGCGCGGACTCCTTTTAGCAAACCGATCGGCATTCGGTGAAACGCGGACGCACGTATGACTTTCCCGCCCTGCTCCGCTGCGGCCGCCTGCGTCACGCGAGATTCGAGACGACGGTTTTGTTCCGAAATCTGTTGACATGTTTTTATAAATGGATATCCTATCCTAAATTGGACATTCGTCCAATGTGTGGCGGTGATCAGCGGTTCCGCTCGGAGGGCGAACTTGGGCCGAAAGAAAATATCCGGGGAACGAAGGGCTCAGATAATCGAGGCTTTCCGGCGTTGCGCGGTTCGAGACGGCGTATGGAAGACCTCTATCCGTGACATCGCTCGGGAAGCCGGCGTCATGCCCGGCATCATCCACTATTACTTCAAGAACCGGGAGGAAATGATCGAACTTCTCGTCGAGGACGCCGCGGACGTCCATTTCAGAAATTTCGAGGAATACATTTCACAGTTCGACGATCCGGTTGAAAGAATCGACAAGGCCATAGACTTCCTGTTCAGCACCGAGGTGATCGACGACGAGACGGGAAGGATATTTTACGATTTCTGGTCTCTCGCCAAACGCAACGAAAAAGTGCGGATGAGCTTCGTGAAGGTTTACGGGAAATTCAGAAAGACGATCATAGATCAGATTTACGCGTCCGGGACGCAGCATCTGTTCACGGACCACGAGATGAACGAGATCGCCTCCATGATAATCGCGATTTTCGAAGGTGTGTTCCTTCAGTGGGATCTCGACTGGGGCAACGTGAACCTGACGGGCATGGCGACTCTGACCAAACTGATGGTTGATAAGTATGTACAACACAAGCAGGAGTTGTCGGCGGATAAGAAGGCGAGAAAAACGAGAAAGAAATGACGCCCGTTCAGAGGGCTCGCGAATACGGCGCTGGGAAATAAGGCTAAACAGGAGTGGTGAAAACAATGGCAGAGATACTTATTAAAAACGGTACGGTGATAACGGGCGACGGCGGCCCCGGGTTCGGTGCGGATATATTGATAGACGGAGAAAGGATAATTTCCATAGGGAAAGGGATCTCGGAG
>JAKLIR010000577.1 GCA_022709505.1 bacterium
TGATCGAATGAATCCGCATGGAGATATTTCATTCTCAGGTTTCGCGTTCTTTTCGGACCTGTTTCTTCCGGTCTGATTTCAGAAGCAGTTTTTTTCGCAGTCTGATATTTTTCGGAGTGACTTCGACGTATTCGTCGTCCTGAATGTATTCGATGGCCGCGTCGAGGGACATTTCTTTCGGTGGCGTGAGTTTGATGGCGTCGTCCGAGCCGGCGGCGCGCATGTTCGTGAGTTGTTTCCCTTTCAACGGGTTGACGACGAGGTCCGAGCCTTTGCTGTGTTCGCCGATTATCATTCCTTCGTAAACTTCCGTTCCGGGCCCGATGAACAGAGGGCCGCGCTCCTGAAGGTTGTTGAGGGCGAACGCCACGGCCGTACCCGTGAAACCGCTTATCATGGAGCCTGCTTCGCGTTTCTTTATCGGCCCCCGGTGAGGGCCGTAGTGATCGAACGTGTTGTACAGCACGCCTTCGCCGTGCGTCATCACCATGATCTGCGAACGGAAGCCGAGCAAGCCTCGGGTCGGGATGTCGAATTCGAGTATTACGCGGTCGCCCGCGGTTTTCATACTCTCGATGTTACCGCGCCTTATGTTGACCGCCTCAATGATTTTTCCCGACATTTCCTCCGGCACGGATATCACGCATCTTTCTATCGGTTCGTATTGTTTTCCGTTCACCGTCTGCATTATGACTTCCGGGCGCGAGACCTGAAGCTCGAAGTCCTCGCGCCGCATTTTCTCTATGAAAACCGCGAGTTGCATCTCACCGCGGCCGGTCACCCGAAAACTGTCGCCCTCCTGCTCTATCTTGAGACCGACGTTCGTTTCGGTTTCCTTTATCAAGCGGGCGTGAAGGTGGCGGCTGGTGACGTACTTCCCTTCCCTGCCGGAGAACGGGGAGTTGTTGATGAGGAATGACATTGCGAGGGTCGGCGGGTCAACCCGTATTGCAGGCAGCGGTTCCACGGTGTCGCTGTCCGTGATGGTTTCTCCTACATAAATGTCAGGGATTCCCGCGATCGCTACGATGTCACCCGCGAAAACCTCCTTGGCTTCAACTCTTTCAAGCCCTTCGAACGTGTACACCTTCGTTGTTTTCGCTATTCGCGGCGCGCCGTTCGCGTCCATCACGACGACGGGCATGTTGCCTTTCATTCGCCCGTCATATACCCTGCCTATGGCTATCCTTCCGACGTAGTTGTCGTAGTCGAGCGTTGCGGGCTGCATCCGGAAATTCATTCCGGTGTCCGAAGGTGACGGAGAAACGTTCTCCATTATGAAGTCGAAAAGCGGAGTGATGTCCACATGCGGGTCGTCGAGGTTCCGGACGGCAATACCCTCTCGCGCGATTGTGAAGATATAAGGGAAGTCCAGTTGTTCCTCGCTTGCTCCGAGGCTGTCGAGAAGGTCGAGCGTCAGATCGAGAACTTTTTCGGGTCGGGCCATAGGTTTGTCGATCTTGTTGATGACGACGAGGATTTTCAATCCGAGTTCCATCGCCTTGCCGAGCACGAAACGGGTCTGCGGCATCGGGCCTTCATAGGCGTCTATCAGCAGCATCGCCGCATCCACCGAGCGGAGCACGCGCTCCACTTCCGAGCCGAAATCCGCGTGGCCGGGAGTATCCACTATGTTGATCTTCGTTCCCTTGTATCTTACGGAAGCGTTTTTCGAGTAGATTGTTATTCCGCGCTCTCGTTCCTGATCGTTGTTGTCCATCACGCATTCAACGGTCTCGAGGCGCTTGGTGATCGCACCCGTGGCCTTCAGCAGAGCGTCCATGAGCGTCGTTTTACCGTGGTCAACATGCGCGATGTTCGCTATATTCCTGATTTCCATGTAGTCTAATTACCTTCTTTTAATACTCGGCGCCCAAGATATTTTCGGTTGAGCGCACGTAACCTCCGCGTGAAAAAACATTTTCCCGAATCGTGATCGGGGATTCAGATAGGACCG
>JAKLIR010000578.1 GCA_022709505.1 bacterium
CGAAGAGAGGCGGATCGGGTCTCGGCCTTTCAATTACGTACAGGATAATGCAGCGGCACGGCGGGAGTGTGAGCGTGGCGTCCGCGCCCGGAGAAGGCTCCGAATTCACGCTCAGGCTTCCGGTCGCGGGGAACGCCGGCGACGGACAAGCGACAGCCATCTCATAGAGAGCTCCGCACGGCTTTCGGATAGATGAGAAAATTACTTTACAGAAGAATTTTCCGTCGTTAAAATATAATGTCGTCGAGGGCCTATAGCTCAGCGGTAGAGCAGCGGACTCATAATCCGTTGGTCGTAAGTTCGAATCTTACTGGGCCCAAAATAATCCCTTATTGCAAAAACATAAAACGCGGATCTTTTTTGCGTGAATCGTTTCGAAATTCCGGCGGCGGAAAGCGGAATCAGCTCCGTGCTTTGAGGAAGATAGTGCTTTTTCAGGAACCGGCCATTCTGCTCGGGCCGAGATGCGAAACTTCGTTTCTCGCGACAAGTTCCCATTTTCCGTTTTCGCCGACGAGGCGGTGGATGCTGGCGAGCTCGATCGGCATGGTCATGTTCTCTTCGGGCGGGATTCCGAGCAAAGTGCAGATCACAACTCTGATGACGCCTTTGTGAAGAACGGCGAGAGTCGGGGACGCGGCATCGGCGAACACGCCCGCGCCGCGAGCGACGCGAGTGTGGAATTCAACGCGGGAGTCGCCGTCGGGGAATCTGAAATTGATATCGGGAGTCGCCCACCTGCCGAAATTCACGGGGTCTTTTTCGGCTACTTCCTCGATCGTCATTCCTTCCCACAGCCCGAAGTCGATTTCGTCGAAATCCTTTATCTGAACGGGCGTTGGGGAATCCCCGCCGAGTACGATCCTCGCCCCCTCGCGGGACCTGCTCATGGTGCTCGTATATGCTGATGCGAATTTAATGCGCCTGAGGGCTTCTCCGGCGCGGCGCAACTGCTCGCGTCCGAGGTCGCTCAATGCAATATCGGTGCTTCCGAAAAGGCGGACCGTGGACTCCCCCACCGTCTCGCCGTGTCTCACGAGATAGAGTTCTTTCATTTTATAAGTATTCCGTCCGCAGCGCCGCCTTCGCGTTCTCTCCGGGGATCCGGATTCATACGAGAGCGGCTATCCCGAGTTCGCGAAGTTTCGCATCGGTCGGATTGCCGGTCGAGGCGTCCCAGCCCATGAAGGAATAATAAGTTTTCTTCGCCTGCTCGAAAGCGGCGCGGTCAACGCATCTGCCCTGTGCTATCCCGTCCGGGAGAGGAACGAACATCCTGTCCGGGAGCACGTCGTCCGCGGCGGTGAAGCCCTCGCGGGCGTTGAACGCGCGCATCAGATTTATCCGCCTCTCGCCGGCCTTCATGAGTTCCCACAAAGAGACTTCCCAGCCGGTCACCGCATGAACGAAATCCTCGAGGTCCCGATAGCTGAATATGGCGTCCGGCCCCCAGCAGAAAGCGCAGAGGGTCAGGCTGTCGAGTATGCTGTAGAACATTTGGGAATAAACCACCAATTTCACTTTTTCGTCGTCGAGATCCGCAAACTCCCTTTTCGCGTACAGGCCCAGAGACCTGCCGGCTTCTACCGGCCCGGTTATCAGCCAATCGTGCTCTGTTGACATGTGATCCGCGCCGAAGGAATTCACCGCGTAAGTGAGCGCCTGAGACATTTTCACCTGCGCCATGTGCGCGGGGAAGGAAAGCCCTTTCGCGTGGATCGCATACGGGGCGGTCGCCGCGCCGAGCTTGCCGATCGCACCGGACACACCCTCCGCGAGCACGTCCCCGAGTCCTTCCCTTTCGCCGATCTTCCGAATTAATTCGATCATGGCATCGGCGTTGCCGAAACGCAACTCAATTTCGTCCGTCCGTTCAGGCGGAATGAGTCCGTTTTCGCTGCATTCAAACACGTACGATATCATCGCCCCGGCGGAAATCGTGT
>JAKLIR010000579.1 GCA_022709505.1 bacterium
GCGGCTCAGGGCGTATGCGGACAAGGTCGAGTCCGCCGCGTCTCGCGTCCACGAACAGCGGCAGACGTTGTCTTCGCCGTCCGGGGTGGAGCAGGCGAATCCGGCGGGCTGCGCCGGAGGCGTCCAGTCCTCAACCTGACAGATCGTTTTTTCCGCATTCCGCAAGGGCGTCTCGTGTTTGCCGCCCTTCCGTAGGGAGGTAATGAAAAAATAATGTTTTTTCCCGTCGAGCTGATCGGCTGGAACAGTGAACGTTTTTGTGAAAGAGGGGCTCGACCAGTCTTCGACGATATCGAGGGAAGGCTCGTAAACGGCTGTCGCGGGATCGTCCGAGAGGCTGTGGTAAATCTTATATTTCTCCTCTATTGTTCTGTCTACGGGAGGCAAAATCTTGAGTATGCATCTATTCCCCTCGGCGGGTTTTGCCGCGCTCTTCGGGCATAAATTCGATATGCCGGGGTTTTCGGCCTCGCATATCGTTGCCTCCACACTCGGCAGCGTAAAGTCTGGGGGCGGGTACTCCATCATGATGGTTTTGTTGAAGTCGTACAGTCTCAGAGCCGGCATCGTGTCCGTCACCCAGAATGGCACGGCGCCGGAGATCATTATCTGTCCCGTTTGCATGGATAAAATAACAGTCTTCGAGTAATTGCCGATCAGCGTTTTTGACGGCGATACTTTATTCAGGGAAATGAATTTAATTGTGTTTTTATCGAAACCGATTTTCATTTTATTTTCGGAGTAGCCGCCGACGATGAGCTTGCATGATAAAACATCAGGAGTAATCTGATCCGTCACGCATTCTCCATCCCATAATACCCTTACGAGATTGGGATCGATTCCTTCGGTTTCCGGGTAGTATGACATAAAGAATGAATTGGGCATGTATGTGTCGTTGGGGTTGGAGTCCGGCATGTCGGGATTCAGGATTGTCAGAATGTAAGCGCTTATGGGGCCCGATTCTTGGCTTGGAGGACTGCCATTGAGCCCGGCGAGTGCGCAAACGACTTTTTCGCCCGGCACGCCGGAGAAACCGGTTCCCGCGCCGGCTGATAAGCCGATAAGGTCGAGGTGGTTCTGGCCGGTCACGATCGAAATGTTTCCGTTCGAATCGGGCTTGCCGCAAGTGTCGCCCGCAGGGTCGTTTACAGTGAAGTTCCTTCCGCAAACAGGCTTTCCGATTTTGTTTTTCGAGCATAGTTCATAGTTGCCGGCGATGTCGCAGGTGTACGACTTAGGCGTGTCTTTTTCGTCGTCCCAGAGAGAAATGCTCGGGCATGGCGCTTCGGTCGAGTCCGGAACCATTGCCGCCGTATTTCCGTTGCTGTCCGTCGCCATGATGAAATATGTGATCGTATCGCCGCCCTCGAGATTATCAATGGCCGGTATCTCTCCTTTGAATTTGTTGTAGGTCGCGTCGTAGCTCATCGTCACCGGCCCTTTGACGGAAGGGTCTTTGGAAGTGTAATAGAAAAGCTGGGGGTTGTCGGGCTTCACGCATGCGCTTTCATACTTTTCAAAGCCCGGTTGCACTACAGGATTCGGAATACATGCGGGGTTGGGCGCGAGTTCTTCCGCGGGGTAATCCATGTAGTAGGCTTCGAAATAGGCGTAGTCTGTGAGGCATTTTTTCATGTCGCAGGCGGCGCCGCAGCACATTTTTTTCTTCATTTGGCCTTGGATCGCCGCTATCACCGTTATCGGCTGTCCGAGGATGGCGGCGCCGTTTGACACTTCGGAGATGATGGGTGGGCTGAAATTAATTGGTGACATAAAGAAGAAATTGGAGGTTTGAGCCTGAACTCCCTTCGAAAACACAAATAGGAATAATCCTATGATTATTAACCACCCGGGGAGAAAGAAAAGCCTTCTGAAAGTTTTGTTTTTCATCGGGCATCACATCTTGTTAATTTTAGTAATCGAATCCGAGAT